>NZ_DBHIHF010000027.1:0-31153 GCF_057248925.1 Stomatobaculum sp. | reverse complement strand
GGGTTTGGGAAAGAGATGAATAGATAAAAGATTCTGTGTGCGATTTTCAGGGTGTAAAGACGGCCCCATGGTCAAGCGGTCAAGACATCGCCCTTTCACGGCGGTAACACGAGTTCGAACCTCGTTGGGGTCACTAGAGTTTAGGAACTCACCTTGGAGCTTTAGCTCAGCTGGTTAGAGCAGTCGGCTCATAACCGATCGGTCCCGGGTTCGAGTCCCCGAAGCTCCACTTCAGTAGTATTCCTTGTTAGCTCAGTCGGTAGAGCACGCGGCTGTTAACCGCGGTGTCGTTGGTTCGAGTCCAACACGAGGAGTTTTGGCCCGATGGCTCAGTTGGTTAGAGCGCCGCCCTGTCACGGCGGAGGTCGACGGTTCAAGTCCGTTTCGGGTCGTTGCATCAGGCGTTGATGCTATTTGCCGGCGTGGCGGAATAGGCAGACGCCCAGGACTTAAAATCCTGTGGTCAGGAATGACCGTACCGGTTCGACCCCGGTCGCCGGCAGGATTTCAACTCAGAGCGAAGGCTCTGAGTTTTTTTGTTGCATTCGCCTCCGAGTTCTTTTACAATCATCCTATAAGGACTTGTCAAAAGGAGGAAGCGTTATGCAAGAAATCAATTATACAAAGATTTACACTGCCGGTTGTGATGCGCCTCTCAAGATTCGGAAGGGGCATTTCGCCTCGAATCATGCGCACATCAACTACTACATTGATGTGACGACCTTGAAGACAAGAAGCGGTGAGGCGAAGGAAATTGCTCGCTTTTTGACGGGAACCTATCTCTTCGGCACGGTAATCGATACCATCGTCTGCATGGAGGGCACGGATGTCATAGGCGCCTATCTCGCGGATGAGTTGACCAAGGAGGGCTTCCTCTCCACGAATGCACACAAGACCATGTATGTCGTGCATCCGGAATTCAACTCGAACTCTCAGCTCATCTTCCGCAATAATTTGCTCCCGGAGATTGCGGGAAAGAACATCATGGTGCTGATGTCCAGTATCACGACGGGACGCACGCTCGATAAGGTACTCGAGTGTATCCAGTACTACGGCGGTACCCTTGCAGGCGTATCGGCCATCTTCAGTGCCTTCGAGAACTACCATGATATTCCGATTTCCGCGGTATTCGGAAAGAAGGATATTCCGGATTATGCGTCTTATGATTATCGGGAATGCCCGCTCTGCCGTGAGGGACGAAAGGTAGATGCCCTGGTCAATGCCTACGGCTTTGCGTCGCTCGGCGACAATTAAACGAACCGAAAAAGGCTTCAAAGAAGCTGTCCGCAGATTTGCGGACAGCTTCTTTTTTTCACAGAGTCTTCACAGAAATGCCGGTTTCTTTCAGCTTCCTTTCAGCTTCGCTTGGTAAAGTGTCACCATCAACAAACAAACACCCGAAGAAATTCTTCGGTGCCATGATTTGGCGGAAAGGAGCAATCTTATGAAAAAGAAATATCTTGTACTGACAGCGGCAACGCTTTCCCTCGCAATGGCGCTCGGCGCCTGCGGAAGCTATGCGGGCGCAGCCGCAAGCCTTACGGCGCGGAGTGCAACGGAGGCGAATGCGGAACACAGAGAAGGCGCGGTCGAGAACACGGCCGATGCAACCGTCATCAGCGCAAACGGCGGTGACATCACGGTTACCGGCGACGGTGCGGTTGCGGCAGACGGCACAGTGACCATTCGGAAGGCAGGCACCTATGTGCTTCGCGGAAACTTCACGGAGGGTCAGCTGGTAGTGGATGCAGAAGAGGGCGCGGAAATCAAGCTGATTTTTGACGGCTTCACGATCAGCAATTCGACCAATGCGCCGCTGGTATTCGAGAGCGGTGCAAGCGTCACGATTGTCCTGCGGGATGGCACGGAGAATGCGGTCTCGGATTTGAGAAACAGCGCGGAGGACAACAAGGCAGCGATCTATGCGAAGTCAGACCTCACGATTTCCGGAAACGGTGCTCTGGCAGTACAGGGAAACGCAGAGGATGCGATTCACAGTGAGGCGAATGTCACTGTGGAGGGCGGCACACTCACTTTGAAAGCGGGAGATGACGGCATCCACGCGGATGAAACTCTGACCGTTCGGAACGGCAGTATCAATGTCACCGAGTCGGAGGAAGGGTTGGAAGGTATGGTCGTAGACATTCAGGGCGGCATCATCACGGTGACTGCAAAGGATGACGGCATTAATGCCTCCGACGGTTCCGGCAGCGACGCCGCACCGGGACAGGCAACCGAGGGCGCAGCTGTTCGCATCAGCGGCGGAATGGTCACCGTCAAGGCAGGCGGCGACGGCATTGATTCGAATGGCGATCTTACCATCAGCGGCGGCACGGTTGTGGTCGATGGTCCTTCGGACGGCGGAAATGCGCCGCTCGACTATGACGGCAAAGGCGTTATTACCGGCGGTACTGTCTTCGTGACGGGGGACAGAGGCATGTTCCAGGCGTTAAATGACAGCGGCTCGACGCAGAAGAGCCTGGTCGTTTCCCTCAATTCGACGCAGGGGGCTTCGACCAAGGTGACGATTGCGGACTCGAAGGGCAATGTGGTATATGAGAATACCGCTACGACGCAGGCGTTTAACACCTTGCTCTTTAGCGCCGCGGATCTGAAGCAGGATGAGAGCTACACCGTGACCGTCGGAAGCGAGAGTCAGACCGTGACTGTAAATGACAGTGCGAATACAAACACGGAGAATGGCGGACAACAGGCCAGCAGAGATCAGCAGGGCGACCGTCAGAATCGCAGAGGGAAACAGAACGGTCGGCCGAGTAACAGAGGCCGGCAGAACGGCGGCGCATTCGAAGAAGACAGGGATGGCGAAGTGCGCGATGACCGCAGTACAGTGCAGCGTGGCGAAAGCAACCGCCCGGAGGGCAGACCGGAGAACGAAAGTCAGCAGGGCAGCAGAAGCCGGAACGGTAACCGTCCGGAGAGCAGATCGGAGAACGAAGGTCAGCAGGGCGGCAGAGGTCAGAACGGTAACCGCCCGGAGGGCAGACCGGAGAACGGCGGTCAGCAGAACGGCAGAGGACAGAACGGTAACCGCCCGGAGGGTAGACCGGAGAACGGCAGTCAGCAGGGCGACAGAGGTCAGAACGGTAATCGCCCGGAGGGCAGACCGGAGAACGATCAGCAGCAGGGAAAACAGCGCGGAAAGAGAAGTGTCGAAGGCGACGATAAAAACAAGGGCACATGCAGTTGTAGCGCAGGTTGCAACTGCCGGGCGAAGTGAGAAAAGCCGCATGGACAAGAGCGGAAAGGAGGCGGTATAATAGAACATACTATCGAGTGGAGGAAGGCGCATGACAGAAGCAGAGATGCAGCGACAGGAGGCGGTGGTAGAGGCAGTGCTCTTTACCATGGGAAAATCGGTTGAGACCAGTCTGCTGGCAGCGGCGCTGGAATGTACGGCAGCGGAGGCAGAGGCCGCGGCCGAACGGCTCGCGGCGCGGTATACGGAAGCAAATCGCGGCGTGCAGCTGCTCCGTCTCGAAAATGCTTGGCAACTCGGCACAAAGCGGGAGTTTTACGACGCCTTGATTCGCGTCGCGAAGGAGCCGCGGCGGCAGGTTCTGAGTCAGGTCGTGCTCGAGACCCTTGCGATTATTGCCTACCGCCAGCCTGTCACCAAGATGGAAATCGCAAAGATACGAGGTGTGTCCTCCGATCACGCAGTCAACAAGCTGATTGAGTACGGACTCATCTATGAAGCCGGAAGGCTGGACGCTCCGGGGCGTCCAGCCCTCTTTGCGACCACGGAAGAGTTTTTGCGGCGCTTCGGTGTGGACTCGAAGCAGGATTTGCCCTCGGTCACGCCGGACCAGGAGGCAGAGATTCAGGAAGAGGTAAAGCGGGAGTTAAACTACCGCTTCGGGACGGAAGAGGGAAAGCTCGGAGAGGACAGCGAAGATGGAGATTAAAATCAAATATTTCAGCGAGGGCATCGAGCGCCTCCGCTATATCGACGGCAAGAGTGACTGGGTGGATCTCCGCGCGGCGGAAGAAGTGATCCTGAAAAAGGGAGAGTTTCGCCTGATTCCGCTCGGAATCGCGCTGCAGCTTCCCGCAGGTTATGAGGCGCATGTGGTGCCGCGGAGCTCCACGTTCAAGAACTTCGGCATTTTACAGGTCAATTCGATGGGTGTCATCGATGAGAGCTACGGCGGCGACGACGACCAGTGGTTTTTCCCGGCACTCGCGATGCGGGACACGGAGATTCATGTGAATGACAGAATCTGTCAATTCCGCATCACGGAGCATCAGCCGCGTCTTGTCTTCCGGGAAGTCGAGAAATTAGAGGGCGAAAAACGCGGCGGTTTTGGCAGCACGGGGATTCAGTGAGGAACAGAGTCATGCAGAAGAGACAGGGACTTGTCATCGCACTCCCGGTCGCGCTGCTGCTTTTCAGCGGTTGCGGCGCGCGCGGGCAGGCGGTCAGAAAGTATCGCTCGCTCGGTATTGCGGAGATGCAGAAACAGAACTATGAGGCCGCAATCGATGCCTTCCGCCATGCGACCGATTATTACGGTACGGCACAGCAGGACAAGGAGGAGGCGGATATTCTCGGTTATCTCGCCGAGGCGGAGTATCGCGCGGGTAAGTATGAGGACGCGCTGACGCACTACGAGCTTCTGCTCCAAAAGGACGGCCGCAAGGCGGCGTATCTGGATCTCGCCTGTGCGGCGGCCGTTAAGGCGGACAAGGGCTGGGATACAGCGCTTGCCTACTATGACGAGGCGGAGAAAGCGGGCGGAGATCGAACGCTGCACCTCGAAGCACTCTATCTGCTCGGCGAGACAGCGCGGAGCAAGGGGAGCGCCGCGGAATTGGAGACCGTGCGTGCGGCGTATGAGAAAGCGTATCCGGGCGCCAAAGAGGACAGTCGCTTTTTGCTGCACTACGGCGATCTTCTGGTCAGTGTAAAGAAGACGGAAGAGGCATTTGCCGTGTTCGAGGCGGGCGAAAAGCTCACGGCCGCAAATGCGGAAGAACAGGCGACATTCCGGGAGCGCGAGGCTGTCTGCCAGGAATACCGCGGGGAGTATGCCGATGCGCTGCAGCGCTTTACGGCTCTCCTGGAGAGCGGCCTGGGCGACAAAGAGATGCTGGAGCATGAAGTTGCGTTTTTAAAGACGAGAGTAGGAGGAAATGATGGCTGAACTGATTGTCACCGAAGAGGCCAAAGAGCGGGTTGTACTGATTGGCATTCAGCAGCGCGAGCGGGACGGGAGCGAGGAGTCGCTCACGGAGCTCGGCGAACTCCTGAAGACCGCCGGCGCGGAGGCGGTGGGCCGCCTCCTGCAGCCGCGCGAAGCGCCGGATCCCGGCACCTATTTCGGAAAAGGCAAAGTGGAGGAACTGAGGGAGCTGCTTCTCAGTCTGGAGGCTGATGCGGTGGCGGCCGACGATGAGCTGTCTCCGGCGCAGATGAAGAACTTAAGCGAAGCGCTCGGCGTCAAAGTCATGGACCGTACGATGATTATCCTCGATATTTTTGCGCAGCACGCGGTCACGGCCGAGGGCAAACTGCAGGTGGAACTCGCACAGCTCCACTACACCCAGGCGCATCTTCTCGGTATGCACAGCTCCCTCTCCCGCCTCGGCGGCGGAGTCGGCACCCGGGGACCGGGCGAGCAGAAACTGGAGCTCGACCGCCGCGCCATCCGCGCACGCATCAGTTTTCTGCGCGACAAGCTTGAGGAGCTGAAGCGCCACCGGGAAGTTTCGAGAGCGCAGCGGGAGAAAAGCGGCAGTTATATTGTCGCGCTGGTCGGTTATACGAATGCCGGCAAGTCGACTTTGTTAAACCGGCTCACCGATGCCGAAATTCTCGCGGAAAACAAACTCTTTGCGACCCTGGATCCGACCACCAGAAAACTCGCGCTGCCGGGCGGCGAAGAAGTTCTCGTCACGGATACGGTCGGCTTTATCCGAAAGCTGCCGCACCAGCTGATTGAGGCGTTTCACTCGACGCTTGAGGAGGCGCGTTATGCGGACCTGATACTCCATGTAGTCGATGCGTCCTCGCCGGAGGCGGACACACAGATGGCGGTGGTCTACGAGACGCTGCGGGAACTGAATGCGCTGGAAGATCACAGCATTATCGCGGTTTACAACAAAACAGATCTTCCCGGCACGGAGGCACTGCCGAAGGACATTCATGCGGCAGCTTCCGTCCGGATTTCGGCGGTGACTGGTGAGGGCATTGACGCGCTGAAAGAGCTGATTTCGGCGGAGAAAAAGAAGAGCCGCCGGGCGTTTGAATGCCTCTTTCCCTACGCCGCGGCAGGGCGCATTCAGAGCATACGCCGTCAGGGTAAGCTCCTCGAGGAGCGCTATGAGCCCGAGGGGATCTATGTGCGCGCCGAGGTTCCGGCGGCCCTCTATGAGCAACTGATACAAGAACAGCAGTCGCAGTCAAACTGAGGAGGTTTTGCGTGGCGTATTCCTTTTATCTCGGTTCTTCCGGCAGCGGAAAAAACGAGCGCGCTTTTCTGGACATGATCGAGGCTTCCCTCGAGGCGCCGGAAGAGCGCTTTTTTGTTCTGGTGCCGGAACAGTACAGCATGCTGGTGCAGAAGAAACTGCTCGCCCTGCACCCGCGCCATGCGTCGCGAAATCTGGAAGCCCTGTCGTTGAACCGGCTCGCCTATCGAGTGTTTCAGGAGCGGAATGTGAAGCTCCCGCCGATTATGGACGAGAGCGGTAAGGCAATGGTCGTGCGGCGCGTCGGCAGTCTTCTGGAAAAGGAACTGACCCTCTGGAAAGGCAAGGTCAAAAAGGCGGGCTTTGCGGAACAGGTGAAGTCCATGATTTCCGAGTGTCTGCAATACGGCGCGGCGCCGTCGCGCTTTGCGGAACTCGCGGAAACGGAGAAAAAGCGGCAGCTCTCGATGAAACTCCGCGACTTTTCCCTGCTCTATCAGGGCGTTCGGGATTTTGTACAGGGCAAACAGCTGCCGAAGGAAGAAATTCTCGGTTACTTTGCGGACTGTATCGCAAGTTCGGAGTTGCTTCGCGGCGCACATATTCTGCTCGCCGGCTTTGTGGGCTTTACGCCGGTGCAGTATCGCGTCCTCGAGGAATTGCTCGCCGTCGCGGCCGATGTGCGCTTTGTGGTCTCGCTCGACACGGCGCTGAATCCCTACCGGCAGCTGCCGGAGGAAGAACTGTTTCATCTCTCGACCGAGTATATCCGCCGCATCGGGGAGATTGCGGACCGGGTGCGCGTCCCGCACGGCGAAGACCGCATTTTTCTGGGGGCTGCGCGCCTCAAGGCGCCGGAACTCGCATTTCTCGATGCGCATGCACTCCGTTACGACGGCGCTGTCTACACAGGCGAGGTGCGGGCCCTGACCGTCGCGGCACAGGAGTCTCCGGAGGCAGAGGCAGCGGCGCTATCGAGACATATTCTCCGTCTCGTGAAGGATGAGGGCTATCGCTATCGCGACATTGCGGTCGTCGTCGCGGATTTTCAGGGGCTCGGCGAATTCTTTTCCGAGGCATTGCTTGCGGCGGGGATTCCGGCGCATCTCGACGAAAATCTGACGGTGCGCGCCAATCCGCTGCCCGAACTTCTGAACGCCGCCCTGCTCTGTGTTCGGGAGAACTTTTCGCCGCGCACCTTTTTCCGCTTTCTGCATAATCCGCTGGTCACGAATCAATGGAAGCTGACTGCGCTGCTCGAAAACTATGTAACCCTGACCGGCGTCCGGCATTTTAAACGGCTCCGGGAGCCATTTTCATACTGTCCGCGGGAACTGGAGGGCGCCGATCTGGAGGCGCTGAACCGGTTTAAGGAGGAAATGCTGAACCTGCTCCTGCCGCTTCGGGAGGCTTTCTCGGCGGGAGAGGCGGATGTCGCGGCAATCGCTGCGCTTCTCGAAGAGCTGATGGAACGGCTTGCGGTCGAAGAAAAGCTGCAGCATGCCGCCGAGCGGTTTCTCGCGGCGGGCGAGGCGCCCCGCGCCCGGGAATTTTCGGAAGTCTTCCCGGAGACGCAGCGCATTCTGCGGGAGATGCGAGAGGTGCTTTCGGGAGAGCGTCTGTCCTGTGCGGACATGGCGGGGGTGCTGGAGAGCGGACTCAGAGAAATTCACATCGGACAGATCCCTGCCTATGCGGACCGCGTCACACTCGGTGATCTGACGAGAACCCGTTTTCTCGATGTCAAAGTGCTCTTTCTGCTCGCGGCAAATGACAGCGTGCTCCCCAAGCGCCGCGAAGAGGGCGGTGTGCTTACCGAGCGGGAGCGGGAGGCGCTCCGGGCCGCAGGGCTTACGCTCGCACCGGGCGGCAAGGCGCAGCTCTATGAACAGCGGTTTTATCTCTACCGCTTGCTGACCGAGGCGTCCGAACAGCTTCACATCAGCTATTCGACGGTGGACCGGAGCGGCAAGGCGCTGCGCCCCTCCTTTTTGCTGCGGCATTTAGAGCAGCTCTTCCCGAAACTCCGCGCTGCGGTCCCGGAGACGGGAGAGCGCTTTTATTCGACGCCCGAGGCCGAGCAGGCGCTGATCCGGGCGCTCCGCGCAGCCAGAAAAGTCGCGGAAGAAAACGGGGACAAGAGCGTTGTCGCTTCGGCTGCATCGCTGCTCTCTGCCTTTGCGGCGGCTGAGGAGAGAAAGCGCGAGGCCGGAATGCTCGCAGATGCCGCCTGTGCCCTCTATGCCGAGGGGCAGCTGTTCCGGGAGACTGCGCTCGCGCTCTACGGCGAGGTGCTGACCGGTTCGGTGACTCGCGTCGAAGAGTATTTTCGCTGCCCGTTCCGCCACTTTGCGAACTACGGACTGCGCCTCAGGCAACTGCCGGAATTTCAGATAGCACAGCAGGATCTCGGAAGCCTCGCGCACCGTGCGATTGAGCTCGTGTTCCGCGCGGCGGCAAAGGCACAGAAAAGCCCCGCGGCGTATTCGGACGAGGAACTTCGCGCCGCCGCCGCCGATGCGGTGAGGGAGGCGGTGGAGGCAGATGCGAGCGGCCTCTACCGGGACAGTGCAAAGAACCGCTGGATTGTCAGAAAATTAACGCGGATTGTGACGCAGAGCATTCTTGTGATGGCAGAGCAGCTGAGACGGGGCGCCTATCAGCCGCTCGCGGAGGAACTGCGCTTTTCGAGCAAGGACGCGCCCGAGAGCACACCGGTGCTTTCCGTCGGCAGTATGCAGCTTCGCGGCAACATTGACCGCGTCGACACGGCGGAACACGAGGGGAAACTCTATGTCAAGGTGGTCGATTATAAGACAGGTGCCACGAGCTGGGAGCCCTATAAGATACTGAGCGGCTCACAGTTACAGCTTTTGATTTATCTCTCCGCGATCACAGAGCTCTTTGAACGGCAGTATCCGGATAAGGAAATATTGCCGGGCGCCGTTTTTTACGCGCCGATCGGCGATGCGTTTGTGGATCTCGAGAAAATACGGACGCAGGAAGCGCTTCGGAAGGCGAAGTTAAAAGAGCTCACACCGAGCGGTCTCATGAATAGCGACGAGACAGCACTCACTTTGCTCGCGGGCGACGGCGAGGACGCGGCGGATTTTCTGCCGGTCCGAACCAGTGAGGGAAAAATCCGCCTCGGCGAGAATACGGTGGATGCAAGCCGCTTTATCAAACTGCAGGCCTATGCGAAGGGAAAACTCCGGGAGGCCGGCGAGGCGATACTCGGCGGCAACGTTCAAGTGTTGCCGCTCGAGGAGGACGGACATACAAGCTGCGAGTACTGTCCCTACCGCGATGTCTGCGGCTTTGATGCCAATCTCACCGGCTACAAGGTGCGGCGGAACAAAAAGCAGAAGGCAGAGGAAATCTTTGCCGAAATTGACCGCGAGGCGGGAGAGGAGACAGGGAGATGACCCGTTGGACTGAAGAACAGGAGAGAGCCATTGCGCTGTCCGACCGAAGGCTTTTGATTTCGGCGGCGGCGGGCAGCGGAAAAACCGCGGTTCTGACCGAACGCATTGTCGCGAGCGTCATAGACCCAAAGCATCCGGTCGATATCGATGAACTGCTCATCATGACCTTTACCCGCGCCGCGGCTGCCGAGATGCGGGAGCGCATCCGGCGCAGGCTTGAGGACTGTCTGCAGCAGGCGCTTCGCGGCGGAGAGCCCGGAATTGCGGCGCGCGCCAAGCGAGAACTCGCGGAACTGGATGCTGCGCGAATTACGACGATAGACAGTTTCTGTCTGACTGTGCTCCGGGAACACGCGGACCGCCTCGCGGTCGATCCGGCGTTTCGCGTCGGCAGCGAGGAAGAGCTGCGCATCCTGCAAAACGATGTGCTCGAAGAGCTTTTGGAAGAACAGTACGAGAAGGCGGATCCGGCCTTTCTCCGCTTTGCGGATGCCTTTTCGCAGGGCAAGGCAGATCTCGGTATCGGCGAGGAGATTCTGGCGCTCTATCGGTTTGCGGAGAGTCTGCCCTGGCCGGAAGAGTGGCTTTTGTGCGTCGAGGCGGAAACAGAGCGGACGGGCGGCGACGTATCGGAGAGTGCCTATGCGCGTTATATGGCGGAAGAATTTCGAAAGCTCGGCGCCGAACTCTGCGGCTTTGCGGAGGAGGCACAGCTTCTCTGCGAAGAGGGGGGCCTGAACGGCTATGAGGGCGCGGTGCAGAGCGACCTCGGCAAACTGCAGCGCCTCCGGGCGGCGGAGGATTATCCCTCTGCCTGCCTTGCGCTCACAGCTTTTCAGAGCTACGACAGACTCGGAAGGAACAAAAAGGACAGCGACCCGGACTGCGCATCCCGCGTCAAAAGTCTCCGAGAGTTTTGGAAGAAGGCGCTCAAAAAGCCGCTCGAAGCCTTCGGGCGGGGAGAAGCGGACTGCGCGGACAGAGTCGAAGACGCCGAGACCGTTCGCACGCTGATCGGTCTGGCGCGCGATTTTTCGGCGCGTTTTCTGGCAAAGAAGCGGGAAAAGAATCTCCTGGATTTTTCCGACCTTGAGCACGAAACCTTGGCGCTCTTTTGGGAGCGCGATGCCGCGGGAAAACGGCATCCGAGCGAAATCGCAAGGGAATATCAGGCCGCGTTTCGGGAAATCTATGTCGACGAATACCAGGATTCGAACGGGGTGCAGGAAGAACTGCTCCGCGCAATCGAGACCGGAAGACTTTTTCTGGTCGGCGATATCAAGCAGTCGATTTACGGCTTCCGCCACGCAAAGCCCGAGCTCTTCGCGGAGAAATATCGCAACTACCGGAAGGATGACGGCGGCGTAGCGGAACCCGGAATTGACACGCGAGTGGATCTCCGCAAAAACTTCCGGAGCCGCGAAGCGGTGCTCGCAAGCTGCAATGCCGTTTTCTCGTATCTCATGCGCGAAGAACTCGGCGGCGTCCGCTATGACGCGGATGCGGCGCTGTATCCGGGGGCGGCGTTTCCGCTGTCCGAGGGCAGCGGGGACAGCTATGCGACCGAACTTATGCTGGTCTCCGGGGACGCAGAGGGTGAGGAGACAGCGGCGTTTGTCGAGGCAGAGGCCATCGCAACCCGTATCCGGGAGTTGATTGACCCGGTAAAGGGACTCAAGATTTCGGACGGCGAAGGCGGTCTCCGAGCGGCTGCTTACGGGGACATTGCAATCCTGCTCCGCGCGACTTCCGGACAGGCGGAGCGCTTTGTCGAAGTGTTGATGAGCCACGGTATCCCGGCGCTCGCCGAGCAGAAGACCGGTTACTTTGACGCGACAGAGGTCAGAACGGTGTTGAGTTTACTCCGCGCGATCGACAATCCCTTCCGAGATATTCCGCTCGCGGCCGTGCTCCGCTCCCCGATCGGCGGTCTCAGCGAAGAGGAGCTTGCCTCTCTCGCGGCAAAGGGCGAGGGCGTGAGCCTCTACGAGCGCCTCGAAGCGGCCGTCAAGGCAGCGCCGGAGAGTATGGCCGCGGTGAAAGCTGCCGCGCTCTTTCAGAAACTTGAGGCCTGGCGGGAAGCGGAGAGCTATCTCGAGCTCCCGCAATTCCTGCGACTTTTGTATACAGAGAGCGGCTACCGGAACGAGGAGGCAGCGCGCCCGGGCGGTGAACTCCGCTTTGCGAATCTGCAGATGCTGATTGTGAAGGCGGAGGAGTTTGAGAGCATCGGGTACCGCGGACTCAGCGACTTTGTGCGCTATATTGACAATCTGAAAAAATACAACGCCGACTACGGTTCGGCGCAGCTCCCCGGTGAAGAGGCAGCGGCGGTCCGCATTATGACCGTTCATAAGTCAAAGGGCTTAGAGTTCCCGATTGTCTTTTTGGCCGGTCTCTCAAAGCGCTTTAACCAGCGGGATCTGAGCCGCGGCATTCTCTATGACGAGAAACTCGGCATTGCGGCCGATGCGGTCGATTACGACTTGCACGCCAAGGGCGGTACGGCGAAGAAAGCGGCGTTTGCCTGGCATCTCCGGACAGAGGCGCTCGGGGAAGAACTCCGCGTGCTCTATGTCGCGATGACGCGCGCCAAGGAGAAGCTGATACTGGTCGCCGGGTTCAAGGCAGGAACAGAGCCGCTGCCGGACGGCGAGAACAGAGAACCGTCATCCGACACCTGCGGTAACGGCGAGCCGCTCTGCACGGCCGAGCTCCGCAGCGCAAACAGCTATCTCGAATGGATTCTCATGGCAATGGCGCGGGACAGGGAGCTTTGCCGGATTGTCGTACGGCAGGTGAGCGCCGGGTCCGCGGCGCGCGAGGTGCTTGCCGCAGGCGAGAAGGTACTCCTGCTCCGGGAAGAACTCCGAAAAGCCGAGGAGACGCCGCCGACAGAGACGGAAGCCGCCCGCTTTTTGCCGCTCATAAAGCCCTATGCCTATGCGGAAGATGTGCGGCTTCAGGTCAAGTGGAGCGCCTCGGAACTGAAGCGGCTTCAGGAAGAGCGGGAAGAAGGGTTCTCTGCGCCGCTCTTTTCCCTCCCGCAGGACGGGGGAAGCGAGGTCGCGGCGCGGCGCGGCACCGCCTACCACAAACTGTTTGAGCGGATTGATTTTACCCGGTCCTGGACAGAGGTAGAGCTTCGGGATTTCCTGAAAGAGCTGACGGAGACCGGCGCACTGCCGGAAGAAGACGGGACATTAATCGCACTGCCGCCTGTCCTCCGTTTTCTGCAGAGTGCGCTCGCGGCGCGGCTCGCAAGCGCGCAGCGCGCCGGGACCTTGCACCGCGAGACTTCTTTTGTGATGGCGATACCGGCGCGCGAGGCCGACCCGTCCAGACAGAGCGAGGAACCGGTGGTCGTGCAGGGCGTGATTGACGCCTGGTTTGAGGAGGGGGGACAGCTGGTACTGCTCGACTATAAGACCGACAAGGCAACGGAGGAAGCGCATTACCGCGAGAAATATACAGCACAGCTTTCTCTCTATGCGCGGGCGCTCACGATGACGGAGGAAAAGAGGGTCGCGGAGAAGCTCATTTACTCGACAGCGCGCGGCGAGGTTCTCGCCTTGTGAATCGCATCGAATTGCGCTATACTTCGACTAAGTATGTGCTTTGGAAAGGATAGGAGATGACAAGACGAGCGCTCAGAGAGCATTGCTTTAAGATGCTGTTCAGCACCGATTTTTGCGCGCCTGCGGAGGCGGACGGGCAGATTGATGCGTATTTATGCGAAGTTCCGGACGAAGAGGACGAGAGTCCGGAATTCAGTGAGGAAGAGCGGAAGATATGCCGGGAGCGCGTCAAAGCCGTTCTCGACAAACGCGAGGAGATTGACGGCATCCTGCAGCAGGCGTCCTCCGGCTGGAGTCTCCGGCAGATGGGGCGCGTGGAGCTCACAATCCTCCGCCTCGCCTGCTTCGAGCTCCGTTTCGACGAGAACATCCCGGAGAAGGTCGCAATCAATGAGGCTGTAGAGCTCGCAAAGAAATTCGGCGGAGAAGAGGCACCCTCTTTTGTGAACGGCGTCCTCGCGAAACTGGTCTAAATGGCAACGATTTATACGGTGACGCAGCTCAATGCCTATGTGGGCAATCTGTTCCGCGAGGATTTTCTGCTCGCGGGGCTTCGCGTGCAGGGCGAGCTCTCCAATGTGAAGTATCACGCGAGCGGGCATATTTACTTTACCTTGAAGGACAGCGGCGCGGAACTCCGCGGCGTCATCTACCGGCAGAATGCACTCGGCCTCGACATGCGCCTTGCGGACGGCATGCAGGTGGTCTGTACGGGAGCCGTGACAGTCTACGAAAAAGCGGGCGTCTACCAGCTGAACACGAAAACCGTCGAGAAACTGGGACAGGGTGAGCTCTATGCGCTCTATCAGGCGCGCCTCCGCGCGCTCGAAGCGGAAGGTCTCTTTGACGCGGCGCACAAGAAGCCCCTGCCCCGCTTTGTCTTGACGCTCGGCGTCGTGACGAGCCCGAGCGGCGCGGCGATTCATGACATTCAGACCGTTGCCCGCCAACAGAATCCCTATGTCAAAATCGTGCTCTATCCGGCGCTGGTGCAGGGAGAGGGCGCGGCAGAGAGCATCGTGCGGGGGATTCGGACCCTCGACCGGCGCGGTGTAGATCTCATGATTGTGGGACGCGGCGGCGGCTCTCTCGAAGATCTCTGGTGCTTTAACGACGAGCGGGTCGCGCGGGCAGCCTACGCCTGCGAGACGCCCCTGATTTCTGCGGTCGGGCACGAGTCGGATGTGACCCTTCTCGACTTTGTCGCGGATCTCCGCGCGGCGACGCCTTCGGCGGCAGCGGAGCGCGGTGTCCCGAATCTGGCAGCGCAGCTGGCCCTGATTGCGGGGCTGCGGCAGCAACTGTCTCGGGGGCTTCGGGAGAAAGTGGGCGATCTCCGCGCGCGCGCAAGAGGGGCGGGCTTCCAGCTCCGGCTGAACGCGCCCGAAGAATTGCTCAGTGCGAGACAGCAGCGCACCCGCGCGCTGCGGCAGGGACTCGAGGCAGGACTGAACAAAAAGATACAGGCGCGGCGGGCGGCGTTTCAGCTGCTCGCGGCGCGTCTTCGCGCGTCTTCTCCGCTCAATCGTCTGACCGGCGGCTATGCCTACGCTGCGCACGAAGACGGCACAGCCGTGCAGAGCGCCGCAAGCCTCACGGCAGGAGAGCGGCTAAACCTTCGCTTCCTGGACGGCGCGGCGGAGGTCAGAGTCGAAGAAATCAGGAGAGAACAGCAGGAGGAGGAGAACCATGGACGAAAAGCTTGAGCAGGGGAAGAAGCAGGTGGCGGCAAAGAAGAAGAGCAAGCTGTCGGTCGAAGCGAGCATGGAGCGCCTCGAAGCGCTGCTGGAAAAGCTTGAGGCGAGCGATACCAGCCTCGAGGAGGCCTTTTCGCTCTACGAAAAAGGTATGAAGCTCGCAGGCGAGATCAACGAGCGGCTCACCTTTGTCGAAGAGCAGATGGAAGTTCTGGAGGATCGCTATGCCGACACTTCCCTATGACAAAACAGAAATCGAGACGCTGATTCGCGCTGCGCTGCCCTGTGAAGAGGGGTTGCAGCGCACCGTGATCCGGGCCATGCGGGAGGCTGTCGAGAACGGCGGCAAGCGCATACGCCCGATTCTGCTCTTTGAGACCTGCAAAAGTTTTGCGGAGCGGCGCGGTGAGACGGGCTGGAAGGAAGAGGCGGCGCCCTTCCTCGCGGCGCTTGAGATGATACACAGTTTTTCGCTGGTGCACGACGATTTACCCTGCATGGACAATGATACGCTGCGCCGCGGCAAGCCGACGACCTGGTATGTCTACGGCGAGGCCATGGGAACGCTCGCGGGCGACGGACTGGTGTTGGAAGCACTGACCGTGGCCGGGCGCGCCGTGGGACAGTCCCGCCATCCGGAGAGGGCGGCACGGGCGCTCGCGATACTCGGCGAGAAGAGCGGTGTCGGCGGCATGCTCGGCGGGCAGTCCGTGGATGTCGAGAAGACCGGAGAGCGCCTGGATGCGACGACGCTCGACTTCATCTACCGCTTGAAAACCGGCGCCCTTCTCGAGGCCGCCTTTATGATGGGGGCGGCTCTCGGCGGGGCGAGTGAGGCAGAAATTTCATGTGCCGAGCAGATCGGCAGGGCAGTCGGTCTCGCGTTCCAGATTCAGGACGATATTCTCGACGAGACCGCGACCGAGGCAGAGCTCGGCAAACCGCTGCATTCGGATGAAAAAAATCAGAAGACGACCTATGTCTCCCTTTTTGGGCTGGAAGCCGCGAGAGAGGCTGTCAGACAACAGAGTGAAGCGGCAGAGCAGCGCCTTCGGGAGTTCCCGGGCGAGACAGAAACCCTCGCGGCGCTCATTGCCTATCTCACGGACCGCCGCTTCTGAGGACGGAGAGAGTTATGAGTCGATTGGATCAAATCAACGGACCGGCGGACATACGCCGGATACCGGCAGCGGAATGGGGGGCGCTCGCGTCCGAAATCCGGCGTTTTCTGATTGCACACTGCGCGGAGTCGGGCGGACATCTCGCGAGCAATCTCGGCGTCGTGGAGCTCACGATGGCCATGTATCTCAGCTTTTCGCCGCCGGAAGATAAAATCATCTGGGATGTCGGACATCAGTCCTACACGCATAAGATTCTGAGCGGCCGCAAAAAGGATTTTGCGGGGCTTAGGCAGTTCGGCGGCATTGCGGGTTTTCCGAAGCGGAACGAAAACCCGTGCGACGCGTTTAACACCGGACATTCTTCCACCTCGATTTCGGCGGGACTCGGCATGGCAACGGCGCGGGATCTTCGCGGCGAGCATCATGCGGTGATTTCGGTCATCGGTGACGGCGCGCTGACCGGCGGCATGGCCTACGAGGCGCTGAACAATGCGGGACAGCTCAAGTCGAATTTCATCATTGTGCTGAATGACAACCGCATGTCCATCTCCGAGAATGTGGGTGGCATGTCCGCCTATCTGAATTCCATCCGGACTTCGGTGGGCTATAACCGCCTGAAAGAGAATGTCGCGGAAGCGCTCTCGGCGATTCCGGGGGTCGGAAAGCGCATGGTCGAGAGTCTCAGAACCACCAAAAACGGCATCAAACAGCTCTTTGTGCCGGGGATGCTCTTTGAAAATCTCGGCGTGACCTATCTCGGACCGGTCGACGGACACGACATTAAAAAACTGATGCGCGTCTTTGAGGAGGCACGGCGCTTAAACCGCGCGGTTCTCGTGCATGTCATCACCGAAAAGGGCAAGGGCTACCGCCCGGCGGAGCGGCATCCGGATTTGTTTCACGGCGTCGGACCCTTTGAGCTTGCGACCGGCATCCCGAAAAAGAATAAGCACTATCCGGACTACACCGATGTCTTTTCCAAGACCCTGATTCAGCTCGCCGCGGAGGATCCCCGCATTGTCGCAGTCACGGCGGCGATGCCGGAGGGCACGGGGCTCGCGGCGTTCGGGCGGCGTTATCCGCAGCGCTATTTTGACGTGGGCATTGCCGAGCAGCACGCCGTGACGAGTGCGGCGGGCCTCGCGGCGGGCGGCATGAAGCCGGTCGTTGCGGTCTACTCGTCCTTTTTGCAGCGCGGCTTTGATCAGGTGCTTCACGATGTCTGTATCCAGAACCTGCCGGTAGTCTTTGCGATTGATCGTGCGGGTCTGGTCGGCGCGGACGGCGAGACCCATCAAGGTGTCTTTGACCTATCCTATCTCGGCTGTATTCCGAACATGACCATACTTGCGCCGAAGAATTGTTGGGAGCTGGAAGAAGAACTCCGCTTTGCCTTTTCCTACGGCGGTCCGATTGCGATACGCTATCCGCGCGGTCAGGCCTATCGCGGGCTTCCGGAACACAGAGAAGCGATACGCTTCGGCAAGGCAGAGCTTATTTTTCGCGAGGAAAAGACAGCTCTGCTCGCGCTCGGCAGCATGGTGAGCACGGCGGAGCATGTCAGAGAAAAGTTAAAGGCGCTCGGCCAGCCCTGTACGCTTGTCAATATGCGCTTTGCGAAGCCGATTGACCGGGATCTTCTCGCAGAACTCGCAGAGACGCACCAGAACTTTGTGACGCTCGAGGAGAATGTGCTCCGCGGCGGCTTCGGT
Organism: Stomatobaculum sp.; assembly: GCF_057248925.1. Taxonomy (NCBI): domain Bacteria; kingdom Bacillati; phylum Bacillota; class Clostridia; order Lachnospirales; family Lachnospiraceae; genus Stomatobaculum; species Stomatobaculum sp. The sequence continues at coordinate 13,188 of NZ_DBHIHF010000027.1, read as the reverse complement.
CTCGAGGTGGCCGAATGGGCTTCGTCGCAGGAGAAAGAACTCTCGGTGACACACATTGCGTTGCCGGACGCTTATGTGGAGCACGGCGATGTGTCGGTGCTCCGGCAACACCTCGGCATTGATTCAGATTCGATTGTCCGCGTGCTGCGGGACAAGTATCACTGGTGAGTGGAGAGGAACGGAATGAAAGAGAGACTGGACGTTATGATGACGGCGCGCGGCCTCGCGGAGAGCCGTGAAAAGGCAAAGGCGCTCATCATGGCCGGCGTGGTATTCGTGGACGGACAGCGGGAGGACAAGGCAGGACAGAACTTTCCGTCGGAAGTGACCATCGAGGTGCGCGGCAATCGCCTGCCCTATGTGAGCCGCGGCGGCCTGAAACTCGAAAAGGCGCTGAAAGAGTTTCCGCTCTCGCTCACAGGTAAAGTCTGCATGGATGTCGGCGCCTCGACCGGCGGTTTTACGGACTGCATGCTGCAAAACGGGGCGCTTAAGGTCTACGCGGTCGATGTGGGGCACGGTCAGCTCGACTGGAAACTCCGGAACGATACGCGCGTCGTGTGTCTCGAAAAGACCAACATCCGCTATGCGACCCGGCAGGAAGTGCCGGAGGAAATCGCCTTTTCCTCGATTGATGTCTCGTTTATCTCGCTCGAGAAGGTTTTGCCGGCGGTGCGGGCGCTGCTCTCCGCAGAGGGCGAAGTGGTCGCGCTCATCAAACCTCAGTTTGAGGCGGGGAGAGAGCAGGTCGGCAAGCACGGTGTGGTGCGGGAGCCGAAAATCCATGTTGAGGTCATTGAGAAAGTGCTCGGCTATGCGGCGGCCTCGGGCTTTGTGCCGCAGGGCCTGAGCTTTTCGCCGATACGCGGGCCGGAAGGCAATATCGAGTACCTGATCTGGCTTCGCACCGCGGAGGAAAGCGAGAGTTCTCCCGCAGTGACGCCGGAGACCGCGCGCGCTGTGGTTCGCGCGGCGCATGAGATGCTGGCGGGAGGAAAAGTATGAGACGGTTTTTACTTTTCCTGAATCGCGGGAAGGAGCACGCGGTGGAGAAGGCCGCGTTGATCCGGGAGCAGCTGCTGTCGCTCGGCGCCGAACTGGTCGACATCGAAGAGCATGATATCGCGGGAATTCGCGGCGAAGACTACGACTGCGTGCTGACACTCGGCGGCGACGGGACTCTGATTCGCGCAGCGCGGGGACTCGCCGGGAGCGGCGTGCCGCTGGTCGGCATCAACCTCGGTCACCTCGGCTATCTCACGGTTGCGAGCAGCGACGAAGAAATCCCCGATGTCTTGCAGAAACTCATCGCGGACGACTATGTCATCGAAGAGCGGATGATGCTGAACGGCAGGGTCATCCGGAACGGGCATGAGAGCCCGCGCGACCACGAGTGGCTCGCGCTGAATGAGATTGTCGTCTCGCGAAAAACAAGCGCCGGTCCGGTGCATTTCCGGATTTATGTAAACGGGGCTTTCTTGAATGAATATAAGGCAGATGGTATTATTATCTCAACACCGACCGGTTCGACGGCCTATAATCTGAGCGCCGGAGGCCCGATCATTGATCCTGCCGCGCGTATGACGGTGCTGACACCGATTTGTCCGCACTCGCTGTATCGCGCGAGTATTGTGCTCCGCGCGGAGGATGTCCTCGAGGTCTGGATTCCGGAAGAGGAGCGGGGCATTCAGAGCGCCGATTTTGACGGCGCCGCGACCGAAGAACTGCTCGGGGGCGACCTCGTGCGCATTTCGGAGAGTCAGCAGACCACACCGGTGGTCCGTATCGGGGGAGAGAGCTTTTTGGCGCAGCTGCGCAGTAAGATGGCGGCGTTGTGAGGGGGGCGACAGATGAAGCTGGAGAGACATTCGAAAATTGTCGAACTGATTGGAAAAAAGGAAATCGAGACGCAGGAGGAGCTGGTCGAAGAGCTCAGAAAGGCCGGCTTTCGCGTAACGCAGGCCACGGTATCCCGCGACATCCGTGAGATGCGGCTCACCAAAGTCGCAACGGACAGCGGCAAGCAGCGCTACACGGTCATGCAGAACGAGGACCCGAAGATTGAGAAGTATGTCCGGATTCTCCGGGACAGCTACCATGGCATGGACAGAGCCCAGAACATCCTGGTTGTCAAGACGGTCTCCGGTATGGCCATGGCGGTCGCAGCCTCGCTGGATGCAATGCATCTCCACGAAATTGTGGGCTGCGTGGCCGGTGACGACACGGTATTCTGTGCGACGCGCTCCACGGATGACACGCTGCTTCTCATGGAGCAGATCAGAAAAATGCTTCTGGGCTGAGGTGAACCATGCTGCTGGGATTGCGGGTGAAGAACTTTGCACTGATTCGGGAGGCGAGCCTCTCGTTTGAAGCGGGCTTCACAGTGCTGTCCGGTGAGACAGGTGCCGGAAAATCCATACTGATTGATTCGATTTCCGCCCTGCTCGGCGCGAAGACGGGGCGGGATATGATACGGAACGGCGAGGAGGCCGCCTATCTGGAACTTATCTTTTCGGTACAGCGAAAAGAATTGAGAGAGCGCCTCGCGGCTCTCTCGATTGTGCTGGAGGAGGACGGAACCGTCATCGTGAGCCGGAAAATCCAGAAGACCCGGAGCATATCCCGGATTAACGGCGAGGCGGTCACGGCGCGGCAGTTAAAGGAACTCGCGGCCCTGCTCATTGACATTCACGGGCAGCACGAGGTGCAGACTCTTTTCTCGACCGAGATGCACGGGCGGCTGCTCGACGAACTGCTGCCGCCGGCGGGGCAGGCAGCCCGGGAAGCTTATGCGGAGGCCTATCGGGCGTACCGGCAGCTGCTTTGTCAAGAGCGGGAGAGCGCCGACCGCGCAGCGCTGCTCCGGGAGGCAGATTTACTCGCCTTTGAAATCCGGGAACTCTCGGAGAGCGGGATACATCCGGGCGAGGAGGCAGAACTCGCCGAAGCCTATGCGAGCGCAAAACACGCGGCGCAGATTGAAGAGGCTCTCGCCGAGGCTGAGCGTGCGCTTCAGACCGATGCGGTTTCGGAGGCACTCCGCGCGGTGCGCGCCGTGGTGCGCTATGCGACATCGCTCGAAGCGCTTGCGGGACAGCTGACTGAGCTCGACGCCCTCGTTCAGGATGCCGCCGAAGCCGTGCGCGGGGAGCAGGGAAAGGTCGAGAGTGACGAGGAGACTTTAAACCGTCTTGGCGAGCGGCTCGATTTGCTGCGCCACCTCGAGGCGAAGTACGACTGCGATGAGGAAGGCCTGCTTCATCTGCTTGCTCAAAAAGAGGCGCGCGCTGCGGCAATCACCACGCTCTTACGGAGTGCCGAGACCGTAACACAGCAAAAGGAAAGCGCACTGCAAACGCTCTGTGCGGCGGCAGCCGCACTGCGGGAGTTCCGGCATCGGGCGGCGGAAAGCCTTGCGACGCGGGTCGAGACCGAACTCGCGGCGTTGAATTTCAAGGGCGCACGCTTTGAAGTCCGTTTTGCAAAGCTTGCTGATTTCGCGGAGAGCGGCAGCGAGAGCGCGGAATTCTATATTCGGACCAATCCGGGCGAGGAAATCAAGCCGCTCCGCCAGATTGCGAGCGGCGGCGAGCTGTCCCGCGTGATGCTTGCCCTGCAGACCGTACTCGCGGCAAAAGATCGGGTGGAGACCCTGATCTTTGACGAAATCGATGCGGGCATCAGCGGGCGCACCGCACAGCTCGTCTCGGAGAAACTGATGGAAATCAGCCGGACTCGTCAGGTACTCTGCATCACCCATCTCCCGCAGCTCGCAGCCATGGCGGATCACCACTACCTGATTGCGAAGGAGACGGACGGCAGCAAGACGGAGACGGAAATTCGGGAAATCACGGGAGAGGCGCTCTACCTAGAATTGGGACGACTCATTGGGGGCGCCGAGATTACCGAAGGTGTCCTGAAGACAGCAGAGGAAATGAAACAACTTGCAGAGAAAAGAAAGGAAGAAATGAGATGAAGAACATCTTGTTTGCTACTTCGGAAGCGGTTCCGTTTATTAAGACCGGAGGACTCGCCGATGTCGCCGGATCCCTGCCGGCCTGTTTCGACCGGAGATACTTCGATGTGCGCGTCGTGCTGCCAAAATATCTCTGCATTCCGGAGAGATACCGGAATCAGATGGAATATGTGACGCATTTCTACATGAACTTTAACGGCGCAGACCGCTATGTCGGCGTCTTAAAGCTGGTAGAAGACGGCATCACCTTTTATTTCATCGACAATGAGAGTTATTTCGGCGGGCTGCGCCCCTACGGCGACTGGCTCTACGATCTCGAGAAGTTTGCGTTCTTCTCGCGCGCCGTGCTTTCGGCCCTCCCGCTTCTCAATTTCCGTCCGGATCTGATTCACTGCCACGACTGGCAGACAGGTCTCATTCCGGTCTACTTAAAAGAGCGCTTTGCGGGCGGCGAATTTTTCCGGGGCATCAAATCCGTGATGACCATTCACAATCTGAAATTCCAGGGAATCTGGGATGTCGAGACCATTGAGCGGATCACCGGTCTCTCGGAATATTTCTTCACGCCGGACAAACTGGAGTCCTATAAAAACGGCAACTTTTTGAAGGGCGGTATTGTCTACGCGGACGCCATCACGACTGTGAGCCCGACCTATGCCGAGGAAATTCAGATGCCGTTTTACGGCGAGGGCTTAGACGGCCTCATGCGGGCGCGGCGCAATTCGCTCCGCGGCATTGTAAACGGCATTGACTACCGCGAGTTCGACCCGGCGACGGATCCGAAGATTGCCGCGCGCTACGATGTGAAAAACTTCCGCCATGAGAAGAAGAAAAACAAGGCAGCGCTCCAGGAGCGCCTCGGACTGCCGGTCGACGACAAGAAGTTTGTGCTCGGCATTGTTTCCCGACTGACGGATCAGAAGGGGTTCGATCTGATTCAGGGTGTCATTGAGGAGCTTTGTCAGGAGGACATCCAGTTCGTGGTTCTCGGCACGGGAGAGGAGCGTTACGAGAACTTGTTCCGCCACTACGACTGGAAGTACCACGACAAGCTCTCGGCACAAATTTACTATTCGGACGATGTGGCCCATGCGATTTACGCGGGAGCCGACGCCTATCTGATGCCGTCGCTCTTTGAGCCCTGCGGCCTCTCGCAGATGATAGCGCTCCACTACGGGACGCTTCCGATTGTCCGCGAGACAGGCGGTCTGAAGGACACGGTGGAGCCTTACAATGAATTCGCCAATACCGGTACCGGATTCTGCTTTGCCAACTACAATGCGCACGAGATGCTCGACTGCATTCGCTATGCGAAGCTGATTTTCAGCGAGAGACGGCGCGACTGGAACCACATTGTGGATCGCGCGATGCAGGCCGACTACTCTTGGCAGCAGTCGGCACTCAAGTACCAGGAGCTCTATGACTGGCTCATCGGCTACTGAGCGGGCGGACAGACAGAGAAAGGGTTACATGAGTATATTTCATCAATTGCGGGAAAATCAGGTGCTGATGAGCGCGGTCATCGCGTTTTTTGCGGCCCAGCTCGTCAAATTCGTGCTGGAGTTCTGGTCGACGGGAACGGTGAAATTTGAGCGCCTCCTCGGCAACGGCGGCATGCCGAGTTCACACAGCGCGACGGTTTCGGCGCTTGCGCTCGGCGCGGGCTATTGTTACGGCGCCGCTTCGTTTGAATTTGCCGTGAGTTTTATCCTCGCGATGATTGTGATGACAGATGCGATTGGCGTTCGCCAGGAGACCGGAAAGCAGTCAAAGCTTCTGAATAAGATGATGGAGACGGATTTCTGGAAACAGGAGGACCCCGACTTACTGCCGGTCAAACTCAAGGAGCTGGTCGGACACACACCGTTGCAGGTCGCCGCGGGTGTGGTGGTCGGCATTCTGGTGGCGCTCATCGCGGAGTACGGCTTATACCGCTGAGGAGGATGGATACGAAATTGATGAGAGAGAGAACGAAGCAGGCGCGGAAGCGGGGTGGGAAAATCCTCACCCTGCTTCTTGTCATGTTATGCTGTCTTCTGCGGCCTGCGGGAAGAAGGAAGAGAAGGCAGCCGAGAGCACCGCGCTGCCCTATTCCGAAGCGCAGCTTTTACTGGTCATCGCATCCGCAAGGCAGGAGACAGAGGAAGTCTACGGGAAAGAAATCTGGGACAAACGCGTGAGCGGCGGACGAGAGACCTTCTCGGAGGCTTACTTCGATGAGCTAAAGGAGTTTTTCTATGAGCTCAGCGCGATGAACGGCATGGCGGAGGAGCGGAATGTAAAGCTCGACACCGAGGAGATGAGACGCCTCCATGAGGCGGCAGAGCGCTTCTATACGAATTCGGTGCAGAATCAGCCGTCCTTCGGCGGACTCAGCGAAGAAGAGGTCGAGTTCATGTTTCAGCAGTATGCGCGCGCGCTGAAGCTCCGGAAGACGATGCGCGAAGACAGAAGAGCGGAGGTCAGCGAGAGCGAGGCGAAGGTGATACGGTTGCAGAGTGCCGCGTGCGAAAAGCGGGAAGACGCCGAAAAGCTCCGCGACGAGGCGATTGCCGGCGGCGATTTCCGAACCCTCGCGCGGAAATATTGCGCCGCGGATGCGCCGGTCAAGAAGGTGGCGCGGGGCGACCTGGCCCCGGCGCTCGAGCGGGTCGCTTTCGCAATGGAGGACAATACCGTGAGCGTCGTGACGGAACTTGACGGCAAGTACTATGTGTTCAAATGCCCGGTGAGCTACGACACCGAGGCGACCGCGGAGCGGCGGAAGAGCCTGCAGGATGAGAGACTGCAGAATCTGGTGCGCGAGGCCTATGAACGCTACCTGAGCGCTCACCCGATTGCGGAAAATGCGGGCCTCTGGGACAGCATTGAAGGAAAAGTCAGCAAAAATTACAGCGGTAGCAATTTCTTCACTGCCGTGCGGGAGGCACTGCGCTATGAAGGCGTATAAGGCAGAGGAGTTGCGCGCATTTACCGGGGCCTTGTTCCGGAGCGAGAGCTTTGACACTTTTCTGCTCTGCGAGGCATCTTTTCGGACGGCTTTCTCGCTCGAGATTGACGGCAGGCGCACCAAGGACTGGTACAGCGCGGAAGAGGAGCAGGAGCTCGGACGGGAGGATTTTGTCCGCTGGGGCGAAGTCAGGGAACTCGCGTTTCAGGCAATCCGCGGCAAGAAAGCGCCGCAGGCCTTCCGCCTAGTGCTCCGCTTAAACCGGCAGGAGAGTGCGACTTTTCTCGCGGAGAGCGGGAGCCGGTTGCGCCCCGAAGAGGTGAGCGGCTTTTATTGGAATTTGCAGTATGAGGAAAAGACGCTGCGCCTTGTGAGCGGCGTGAGTGTGACGGTATTTCCGGGGGATAAGGCCCTGGAACAGCTCTGGGATCAGGCAACCGTGGCGCGGCTTCGCGCGATGGGACTGGTAATCAGTGAACTCTGAGGAGGCGGTTATGAGACGGGCAGGAGAGCTCTCCGGCGGGAGAGAGGAACAGACACAGGCGGAGACCGGGAATGAGGGGATGACAGGCGCAGACCTGCTTTCTCTCTATCTCGAGGAATTAAAGCTGATTCCGGCACTGGAGCCGGAAGAGGAGGCAGCGCTCCTCGAAAAGCTCAGGGCAAACGATGCGCGCGCCAGAAAGCGCCTCACCGAGGGCTATCTTGGCACTGCGCTCGCGGAAATTCAGCCCTTTATCGGCAGTATGGAGGCGGGTGAACTGATCGGCGTCGCAAATCTCGCGCTGACCGCGGCGCTCTGCGATGAAAAAATATTGGAAAGCACTGTACTTCGTGATACCATTAAACAGAAAGTGCATACAGCTTTGGAAGAAGCCGTGCGGGAGAACCGACAGAGCGATACGGCGGAGCAGACACTTGCGGACCGCATGAACGCGATGACGGAACTGTCTTCGGAACTCGCGGCAGAGCTCGGCAGGGAGGCGAGCCCCGAAGAACTGGCAGCGCGGCTTGACATTCCGCTCGACGAGGTACAGCGGCTTCTGGCAATGAGTATGCAGGCATTGGAGTGAGGCAATCGGTTATCCGGGAGGGAATTCAGAAATGGGCGTTAGAAGAATCTATGTAGAGAAGAAGAAAGCGTATGCCGTGCGCGCGGCAGAACTGTTTGAGAACATCAAGACCTATCTCGGCATTTCCGATATTGCCGGTGTGCGCGTGCTGGTTCGCTATGACATCGAAAATCTGGATGACAAGACCTTTGTACAGGCGCGCGGAACCATCTTTTCCGAGCCGCCGCTCGATGAGCTCTACGAGGAGACATTTCCGAAGGAAGCGGGCGACACCGTCTTTTCCGCGGAGTATCTGCCGGGACAGTTTGACCAGCGCGCGGATTCCGCGGTGCAGTGCGTGCAGCTGATCGACAAGGATGTGGCGCCGGTCATCCGGACGGCGACGACCTATGTGCTCTCCGGAAAACTCAGCGAGCAGGAAATCGAAGCTGTCAAACATTTCTGTATCAACCCCGTGGACTCCAGAGAGTGCACGGAGGAAAAGCCGGAGACGCTCACGCAGAACTATCCGGCACCGGACGCTGTGAAGACCGTAGAAGGCTTCACCACGATGCCGGAGGATGATTTCCGGGCGCTCTACGCCTCCTTCGGTCTCGCGATGACGTATGAAGACTTCCTGGAGATCCGTCATTATTTCGAGAGCGAGAAGAGAAATCCGACCGTGACCGAGATTCGTGTCCTCGATACTTATTGGTCGGATCACTGCCGCCACACGACCTTCCAGACCGAGCTCACAAAGGTGAGTTTTCTCGACGGCGACTTCCGCGAGCGCCTTACGAAGACCTATGAGCGCTATCGCCGCGATCACGAGGATCTGCTCGGCGGCAGAAGCGATAAGTTCATCTGCCTCATGGATCTCGCGCTGATGGGCATGCGCCGCTTAAAGAAGGACGGCAAGCTCACTGACCAGGAGGAGACGGATGAGATCAATGCCTGCTCCGTTGTCGTGCCGATTACGGTCGATGGCAAGGAGGAGGAGTGGCTTGTCAACTTTAAGAACGAGACCCACAACCACCCGACGGAGATTGAGCCCTTCGGCGGCGCGGCGACCTGCCTCGGCGGCGCCATCCGTGACCCGCTGTCCGGCAGAACCTATGTCTATCAGGCCATGCGCATCACCGGCGCGGCGGATCCGACCCGACCGCTCGGCGAGACACTGCCGGGTAAACTCCCGCAGCGAAAGATTGTCAGAGAGGCAGCGCACGGCTATTCCTCCTACGGAAACCAGGTCGGTCTCGCGACCGGCTATGTGAAGGAAATTTATCACCCCGACTATGTCGCGAAGCGCATGGAGCTCGGCGCGGTCATGGCAGCGGCGCCGAAGAAGAACGTGGTGCGCATGAGTTCCGACCCGGGGGATGTGATTGTGCTGCTCGGCGGCAGAACCGGCCGCGACGGCATCGGTGGCGCAACCGGCTCTTCGAAGATTCATACGACGGCTTCGATTGAGAGCTGCGGCGCCGAAGTCCAGAAGGGCAACGCGCCGACCGAACGGAAAATTCAGCACATGTTCCGCCGCCCGGAGGTGAGCCTCTTAATCAAGAAGTGCAATGACTTCGGCGCAGGCGGCGTCGCGGTCGCAATCGGCGAGCTCGCACCGGGCCTCACCGTGGATCTCGACAAGGTGCCGCTGAAGTATGCGGGGCTCGACGGCACGGAGATTGCGATTTCCGAGTCGCAGGAGCGCATGGCCTGCGTGCTCGACCCGAAGGATGTCGATGCCTTCCTGCGGTACGCGAAGGAAGAAAATCTCGAGGCAACGCCGGTTGCCGTGGTTACGGCGGAACCGCGTCTCGTCTTAAACTGGAGAGGCAAGGCGATTGTCAATCTGTCCCGCGCCTTCCTCGACACGAACGGCGCGCACCTGACCGCAGAGGTCGAGGTGGAGCTGCCGAAGCGGAGCGAGAACCCCTTCGGCTATGCGGCCGGAGAGTCGGTCAGAGACAAGTGGCTGAATATCCTCGCCGATCTGAATGTCTGCTCACAGAAGGGCCTGGTTGAGATGTTCGACGCCTCGATCGGCGCGGGCACCGTCACGATGCCTTACGGCGGCAAGTACCAGCTGACCGAGACGCAGAGCATGATCGCAAAGATTCCGCTCTTAAAGGGACATACCGATGCGGCGACGGTCATGAGCTACGGTTTTGATCCCTATCTCTCGAGCTGGAGCCCCTATCACGGCGCGGTTTACGCGGTCTGCGACTCGGTCGCGAAGGTCGCGGCGGTCGGCGGAGACATCGATAAGATTCATCTGACCTTCCAGGAGTTCTTCCGCCGCATGGATGACAACAAGCCGGAGAGATGGTCGCAGCCGTTTGCGGCTCTGCTCGGCGCCTACGAGGCACAGCTGGAGCTCGGCCTCGCCTCAATCGGCGGCAAGGACTCGATGTCCGGTACCTTTAACGAAATCGACGTGCCGCCGACGCTGGTGAGTTTTGCGGTCGATGTCGCTTCGGTAAAGGATATCATCACACCGGAACTGAAGGCTGCGGGCAACCGCCTCGTGCTCCTCACGGTAAAGCGCGACGGCGATCTCTTGCCGGACTATGAAGATTTGAAGGCGCAGTACCGCGCGCTCACCGAAGACATCAAGGCAAAGCGCGTTCTGAGTGCTTATGTTTTGGAGCGCCACGGCGCGGCGGAGGCTGTCACGAAGATGGCGCTCGGCAACGGCCTCGGCGTGAAGCTCGCGGACAGTGTGAGCGAGGCAACCTTGTTTGCGCCGGGCTGGTGCAACCTCCTGCTCGAAGTGCCGGCAGAGGCGCTCGGAAAACTCTCCTGCCGCACAGAACTCTTTGGCGAAGTGACGGCAGCGCCCGTGCTTTCCTACCGTGGCACCGAAATTTCGCTATCGGAGGCGGAAAAGGCGTGGACCGGAACCCTCGAGGAGGTGTTCCCGACCCGTGTCACCGAGGACGGCGAGATTCTGGATCGCCCGCTCTACCACGCGGCCACCGTCGCAGTCTGCGGTCACAAGATCGGCACGCCGCGCGTCTTTATCCCTGTCTTCCCGGGCACGAACTGCGAGTACGACTCGGCGCGTGCGTTTGAAGCAGTCGGCGCCGTTGCGAGCGCGCCCATCTTCCGCAATCAAAACGCGGAGGACATCGCGGCTTCCGTGGAAGCATACCGGAACGAAATCCGGAATGCCCAGATTGTGATGTTCCCGGGCGGCTTCTCGGCGGGCGACGAACCGGACGGCTCCGCAAAGTTCTTTGCGCAGGTCTTCCGGAACGAGGTGGTGAAGGAGGAGCTCTTAAAGCTCTTAAACGAGCGCGACGGCCTGGTGCTCGGTATCTGTAACGGCTTCCAGGCGCTGATTAAGCTCGGCCTCCTGCCGGACGCAAACATCAGGGAGCAGGCGCCGGATGCGCCGACCCTCGCAATGAACCGAATCGGCAGACATTTGAGCCGCATGGTGAACCTGAAGGTTGTCTCGGACAAGTCTCCGTGGCTTCAAAACGCGGAGCTCGGCGGCGTGTATGCGAATGTAATCTCGCACGGTGAAGGACGTTTTGTCGCGCCGCAGGAGACGATTGAGGCGCTCTTCCGGGCAGGACAGGTCGCGACGCAGTACTGCGATCTGGAGGGCAGAGTCTCGACCGACGAGCTCTGGACGCCGAACGGCTCGTATGCGGCGATTGAGGGCATCACCAGTCAGGACGGACGCATCTACGGTAAGATGGCGCATCCGGAGAGAATCGGAGAACACATTAACAAGAATATTCCGCTTCGCCAGGACCTCGGCATCTTCGCCGCGGGCGTAGCGTATTTTCGCGGGTGAGCTCTCCATCCCAAAAGAAACAGACAAGTAAGGAGAGTAGGAGTGCATGAAGAAGGTAGTAAAATTTGGCGGTAGTTCCCTCGCCAGTGCGGAGCAGTTCAAGAAGGTCGGTGAGATTATCCGGAGCGATGCGGCGCGGCGCTATGTCGTGCCGAGCGCACCGGGCAAGCGCCACAGCGGTGACACGAAGGTGACCGACCTCCTCTATCAGCTCTATGACAGCACGGAAGATGAGGCGCTCTTTCAGGAGACGCTGAAGGAAATCAGAGGGCGCTATCAGGAGATTATCGACGGGCTCTCGCTGGATCTGGATCTCAGTGCGGAATTTGCCGAGCTCGAGAAAAACTTCCGCGCGCAGTGCGGACGGGAGTATGCGGCGAGCCGCGGCGAGTATCTGAACGGCCATGTGATGGCGGCATATCTCGGCTTTCCGTTTGTGGACCCGGCGGATATGATTCTGTTCCACAACGACGGGACTCTGAACGCGGAGGAGACCGAGAGTGCGGTCGCCGAGAGACTGAAGGACTATGACTGCGCTGTCGTGCCGGGCTTTTACGGGCGCAAGGAGGACGGCAGCATCGCGACTTTCAGCCGCGGCGGCTCGGATGTCACGGGCTCGGTGATTGCGGGTGCGATTCACGCCGACCTCTATGAGAACTGGACGGATGTGTCCGGCTTCCTCTGTGCAGATCCCCACATTGTCGAGGATCCCGCGGTCATTGAGACCATCACCTACCAGGAGCTCCGCGAGCTCTCCTACATGGGCGCAGGTGTCATGCACGAGGATGCGATTTTCCCGGTGCGGAAAGAGGGGATTCCGATCAACATCCGGAACACGAATCGTCCGGAGGACAGCGGCACGATGATTGTGAGCTCGACCTGCAGAAAGCCGCGCTACACCATCACCGGCATTGCGGGCAAAAAGGGCTTCTGCTCGATTACGGTTGACAAGGACATGATGAACTCGGAGATCGGCTTCTGCCGCAAGGTGCTGCAGGTCTTTGAGGACAATGATATCAGCCTCGAGCACATGCCCTCCGGCATCGATTCGATGACCATCGTCGTGCACCAGTCGGAGTTCCTGGATCACGAGCAGAAGATTGTGACCGGCATTCACCGCGCGGTGCACCCGGACCAGATTATTCTGGAAGACGATCTCGCGCTGATTGCGGTCGTCGGCAGAGGCATGAAGGATCAGCGCGGCACGGCGGCGCGCGTCTTTGCGGCACTCACGCACGAGCGCATCAATGTAAAGATGATCGATCAGGGCTCTTCGGAGTTCAATATCATCATCGGCGTCAAGGGACGCGATTTCGAGAATGCGATTCGCGCGATTTACGCGATTTTCGTACTGACGCAGATTTGAGTGAATTCATGAGACAAATCATTGTAGTGGGCGGCGGCG
>NZ_DBHIHF010000026.1:0-31288 GCF_057248925.1 Stomatobaculum sp. | reverse complement strand
ACGTTCAGCTGACTCTTACTAATCGGTCGAGGGTTTAACCAAAGGGTTTGGGAAAAGAGATGAATAGATAAAAAATTCTGTGTGCGATTTTCAGGGTGTAAAGATGGCCCGATGGCTCAGTTGGTTAGAGCGCCGCCCTGTCACGGCGGAGGTCGACGGTTCAAGTCCGTTTCGGGTCGCTCGGTTTGATACATATTAGGGATCTTAGCTCAGCTGGGAGAGCATCTGCCTTACAAGCAGAGGGTCACAGGTTCGAGCCCTGTAGGTCCCACTACCAAAACCAATCTATGTCGTGCCGATGTGGCTCAATGGCAGAGCAGCTGATTTGTAATCAGCAGGTTATCGGTTCGAGTCCGATCATCGGCTTTGGTATCAAACCAAACAATATGGGGGAATTCCCGAGTGGCCAAAGGGGACAGACTGTAAATCTGCTGGCACTGCCTTCAGTGGTTCGAATCCACTTTCCCCCACTCCGCGGCAAACGCCGTGAACAAACAAATTGGTGTGGCAACACATCACATACTATCGCGGGGTAGAGCAGTCCGGAAGCTCGTCGGGCTCATAACCCGGAGGTCGCAGGTTCAAATCCTGTCCCCGCAATTTATGCCTTGGTAGCTCAGTTGGTAGAGCGGAGGACTGAAAATCCTTATGTCACTGGTTCGATTCCCGTCCAAGGCATTTTTCTTTTATCTAAAGGTATTCCATATCAATAGTTTTAGGTGAAGAAAGATGGGATACTAGCTCAGGTGGTAGAGCACTTGACTTTTAATCAAGTTGTCGCGGGTTCGAGTCCCGCGTATCTCAGTCGTTTGTCAGGTCATCGCAGTCTTGCGGTGACTTTTTTTGTGATTGGAGGAAACATTGGAGAAAGAAGAGAGACGCATTCGACAGATTATGGATCGTCTGAATGTACATTTTGAAGACAGATCCATGGAATTTTTGACAGAGCGGGAGCCGTGGAAATTGTTACTTGCGACCATACTGAGTGCGCAGTGCACGGATGCGCGCGTCAATCAGGTAACAAAGGTCTTGTACCAACATTACTCGCGTCTGGAAGACATTGCAGCGGCGAGCCAAGAAGAAATAGAGCGAGAGATTTACACAACAGGGTTTTATCATAATAAGGCAAGGAATCTGCGCGCCTGTGCACAGGCGTTACTGCTTCGTTTTAACGGCACCGTACCGGATGAGATGGAGGCACTGTTAACCTTACCCGGGGTCGGCAGGAAGACGGCAAATCTGATTCTCGGAGAGATTTACGGAAAACCTTCCATTGTTGTCGATACGCATGTCAAACGCGTCTCGAGACGCCTGGGACTCGCGACGGCGACCGATCCGACCAAGGTGGAAGCGGAATTAAAGACAGTTCTTCCGGAGTCGTTTTGGATTCTTTGGAATACGCGGTTGATGGCGCTCGGAAGAACATATTGCATGGCAAAAGCACCGAACTGTGCGGCCTGCTATTTGTCAGACCTCTGTCCCAAAGTGGGTGTAGAATAATAGCTGTTCTGTGTCAGAAAAGGAAAGATTAGGTGTTCATAAAACGCGGATATACTGCAAGATGCCGTTGCAATGTGTGACGACAGAAGGCAAAGACGATGGCCGGAATTGCCGGATAAACACAACGAATGTTCGTATTCTGTGAAAGCTGAACCCAGCCGACCGAATGACAGCGAACGGTAGCAAACAGCAGGGACGGTAAAAAACGGGGTGGATCGAATGAAGGATAGTTACAGCGTGTGATTGCAATCTGTGAGAACAGCAGAGGAAAAAAGCAGCAAACCAGATTGCAGGGAATGAAAGCGAACAGCCGCAATCTGTAGGGCGGCAGAAAAACCGGGATAGATCGAATGAAGGATAGTTACAGCGCTTGGCTGTGATTTGCAAGAGATTTCACGAGATGAATATGGTGAATTTGCTTCCGGTAAGGACAGCGTGTATCCGCGGTTCGAAAAGAAAAGTGGTGTGCATTGGCAACTTGCGGGGGATGCAAAGGCCGGTCACGTTTTTTGAGAATGCCCGGATTGGCGGTTCTGTGAAGACAGAGAGATGAGAAGGGAGAAGAACAGATGAATATTGTGCTACACGAGCCGGAAATACCGTTTAATACGGGGGCCATCGGGAGAACCTGCGTTGCGACGAACACGGCGCTGCATCTGATTAAGCCCTACGGTTTTTTTCTGGGAGATAAATATTTGAAGCGCGCGGGGATGGATTACTGGCAGAAACTCTCGCTCCGTGAATATGATGATTATACGATATTTTTGGCACAGCACACCGAACTTTCCTTCGGACAGAAGAAGGCAGGTAAAAAATTGTGGTTTGCGACGACCAAGGCGGAGCAGACCTATACGGATGTGAGTTTCGGGCCGGACGACTATATTATGTTCGGCAAAGAGTCTGCGGGGATTCCGGAAGAAATTCTGGCAAAACACAGAGAAGCTTGTATCCGCATCCCGATGTGGGGAGAGATTCGCTCGCTGAATCTCTCGAATGCGGTTGCCGTGATTCTATACGAGGCGCTTCGTCAACAGGATTTTGCGGCCTTGGAGAAGCAGGGCACATTGCATCGCTTACACTGGGAGACGGAGACAGAATATTAAGTTTTATGTAAGCAAACTGTTAAGATTAAGGGTAGTTCTTATCTTGAATCCGACGAGTATACAGGCTAAAATATAAAAGTCTTCAAAAGAAAGGGAACGGAAGTTCCCGGAAAATACAGGAGGAGGAAAATAAGATGAAAAAGGCATTGACTGTGTTTGCAGCGGCGGCGATGGTTTCTGTGATGATGGCATCGAATGCATTTGCATACATCGGCTGGGTTAGAGATACGAGATTCACACCGGAGAGATGGTGGTACTCGACGCAGGACAATTTCGGTGACTGGTACCGCGGCGAGACCGGCAAGGTCAAGTGGGCTTGGATTGACAGCAACCACGACGGTCTTGAGGAGTGCTACTGCTTTGGCGATGACGGCTGGATGAAGGCAAACCAGAGAACGCCGGACGGCTACTATGTCAACGAGAAGGGCCAGTGGACCGTCAACGGTGTTGTGCAGACTCGTTCGGCACATTACTATGCACCGGGCACAAAGAAATAATGAATTGAGCGTGAGAGGTCTCCGGATGAAGGTCCGGAGGCCTTTTTTTCAGTTTGAGAGTTATAGGACAAAAAGAGTTGGTAAAATGTGCTTCAAACCCTTACTATACAAGGCTTTTCTCTGCTTACATCTTCCTTGAAACAGTATGTTTGGAGGAAAAAGTCATGAAGCATGCTAGCTGTCTTTCTTGTGGTGGGCCTTGCATTAAATATGGGAATAATGAGTCCGGGATCCAACGGTGGCGCTGCAATGCCTGCTCGATGATTATTACACCCAAGTTTGATCATGCGGCAAAACAGCTACAAGCCACAGAAAAAGGTGGAGAATTCAATCCCTATGTGGGGTGATGCAATCGTATGGAGTGAACTCCATAGGACAACGCCTTATCCCGAACTCTGGAGCCAGCACCAACTCTTTTTATCCGCTTAGTCGAACCTTGTACGAAATACGGGAAGAAGAGCCCGGAACTTAGCGGTGGCGCTGCAATGCCTACTCAATGAGGAAAGTTCAATCTCGACATGAGTGGATGTAATAACAATGAAAACCGCCTGTTGCCCTTTCAATAAAGAGTCGAAAGCTTCTTTTTTGGCGGTATGGATAGAGTTCCCTTCTGACTCATGGTAAAATAAAAGACTGGTGAAGAAGGAGGGACTGTATTGAACACACAGGCGGGGCTGCTGCTCTCAGATGCAATCCGGCGTGCGCGGACAGGCGAAAACGCAGGTTTCGAAGATTTATACCTTCTCAGTTATCAGAAAACATATCGGGATATTCTGGCACTCGGCATTTCGGGCGAGGCGGCCTGGGAACTGTTGGCAGAGCTCTATGTCGAGGTCTGGCAGAAGCGCGCCAATCTTCCGGAAGCGGGGATTTTCAGATCCTGGCTTCGCGTCCTGCTGCGGGACTGTCTCAAACAGCGGGGCAGAGAGATTCCGGCGACACTCGAATTTCCCGCAGATTATACAGTAGAAAAGGGACTCACGGAAAAGGCCACAACGGTATTAATTGCGCTCGAGGAGAGACTCGGTCTGCTCGGCGAGATCAAAAAGCGGCGTCCCGGAAGTCATTTTCAGACGAATATGCAGTGGCTTCTGACACTCGGCACGATTGCCGCAACCGCTGTTGCCGTGTCGCTGCTTTTTGGATTTTTAAACCGGGAATCGGGAGCGATTCACCGCGCCAAGGCAGTTGTCAGCAGTGCGGTCGAGACCAGCGCGCAGACGATTTCCGCGAGCAGCGGAGCTCTTGCCTATACGGGTTGGAATGAGAGCGCCAGGGGGCGGAGTTATCTTACGGCAGGCGGGCAATGGCTCGAGAGTTGCTGGTTTGAGGACGGTGATACACTTTACTGTTTTAACGAAGACGGGTATGTGCTGACCGGCAATCAGAACATGGAGCATGAAACCTTTCACTTCGGAAAGAACGGAGCGCTTGAAAACATTACCCGCGGATTAGAGCGGGAACAAGGTCGCACGGTGATTTCCGAGAAGATGAAAGAGGCCGGCAAGGCAGACGCTGCATCCGGTATTATTGCGAATTCCATTACGATTGACGGTGACTGGATTTACTACCTCTACATGGAGGCGGACAATGCCGCGCTGCCGAGTCTGCTCCGTGTGCGCCGGGAAGGCAGTGACACACAGATTATTGCGGACAAAGTGAGCGGGTATACCGTGCAGCAGAAGGCGGTCTGGTACGCGCGCGAAAATAAGATTGAGCGTTTTGCCAAAGAGGGAAGCGGCGCCGCAATCGGAGCCGGTTTCTATGTGGAAAATGAGGACAATCGGTATGTGCTCATGGATCGCTTCGGAAAACGGGTCAGCGAGGACATGCAAAGTATCAACGGGCGGCGCTATATTCTGTCAGATGCGGTGATTCAGGATGTGATACCGGAGACCGCCGTGGTCGGCACACAACATTTTTATGCGGCAGCGGCCGGTGAGAGTCCTTCTGTTTTGACGGATGAGGGAAAGGAGTTTCTGCGCCACGGCGTCGCAATCGATGCGATGACAGCATTGGATGCGGACCTCTACTACAGTGTGATACTCTCGAAAGAAGGAGCGACACCGTCCAGTCAGATCTGGAAAATCAATGTAAAAACCAAAGAGGCCGAAGCCGTGAGCGGCGTTTTTCCGGGGCGCGTGGTGCGCATGTTGCCCTATTCCGAGACCGATGTTATCTACATGGAGTACCGACCGGGTTCCCTGGGATCGGTCTATGGCCAGCTCGCAATGATACGCGGCGATGAGAGTTATCTTCTGAATGACAGCGCAATCCGGGTAGGGGATTTCGGCAAAGGCAATGATCGTCTGCTCCCAGTCTGGGCGATGGACGACAGTATTCTGGCCTACTGGGAAAACTGTGAGCCGGGCGCAACGGTCAACGCCGAGGTCAAGGTACTGAATTATCAGGCGGTTGCGGTGCCGCTCACGAAGAAGCGGCGTCTCGGAAGTTATCAAAAGAGCGACAAACCGTTGATTGCGCCGGAAAAGGGAAGTCTGCCGGAGACAACGGCAGAAGAGAGTCCCGCCATCGTCGAGTCGACAGAAGCAAAAGCCCGACAGGTGGAGTCGGTTCCGACCGGAGAGAATTTTGTCGGGGAGCAGACGACCGACTGGATGGAACCGCTGAACGGCAGCCGGGATTACGGCATTCTGGAAGCGCCTGCCGAGGATTAAAACATGCATATTTTTTATCTGATGGGAAAGAGCGCGGTCGGGAAGGATACCGTTTATCAGAAATTACTGGTCAAGTTTCCGATGTTGCGTCCGCTGGTTCCCTATACGACGAGACCGCAGCGGCAGGGAGAAGAAGAGGGAAGAGAATATCACTTTGTCGGAGAAGAGCAGTTTCTGTGCCTGCGGGAGAGCGGCCGAATGATTGAAGAGAGGGCCTATCGGACGGAAAAAGGGCTCTGGCGCTACGGCAGTGTCGCTGAGGAGGGGGTGGAAGCTGTTTCCCAGATCAGCGTCGGTACGCTCGAGAGCTATCAGAAATTCTGTGCCTACTTTGGCAGGGAACGCATGATACCGCTCTATCTGGAGGTGGCAGCCGGAGAGCGGTTGCTTCGCGGTTTCAGGCGGGAGAAAAAAGAGGCGGAGCCTTGTTATCCGGAACTGGTGCGGCGTTTTCAGGCGGATGAAGCCGACTATACGGAAGAAAAGTTGTCGGCCGCCGGTATTCGGAAGCGCTATGAAAACCTGGATCTGGAGCGCTGCCTTGGCGAGTTGTATGAGGTTGTGTTACAATATGTGTGATTTTAAAGATGTACCGGGGCAGGAAGAAATCAAGCGACAGCTTGAGATGAGTGTGAGAAGAAATCATCTCTCGCACAGTTATCTGTTGCTCGGCGAAAGGGGTGTCGGCAAGCTGACCATGGCCCGGGCTTTCGCAAAACGTCTGCTCTGTACCGGTGAGGGACCTCGGCCCTGCGGTCGCTGTCACAGTTGCATTCAGATTGCGGCGGACACGCATCCGGATGTGGTCACCATACAGCGGGATAAGACAGCGCTCGGCGTCGATGCGGTGCGGGAACAGCTGGCACAGGAGATACGGATTCGCCCCTTTTCCGGCGAGCGGCGTATTTTTATTGTTCCGGAAGCGGAAAAGATGACGCAGCAGGCGCAAAATGCGATTTTAAAGACGATTGAAGAGCCGCCGGACTATGCGATGATTCTTTTGCTCGCAGAGCAGGAAGAGGCACTGTTGCCGACTATACGGAGCCGTGTTCTGCGGCTCGTGTTTCGCCCGGTTCCTGAGACGGAAATTCTGGAGAGACTGCGAGCGGCAGGCACGCCGCCGGAGCGGGCCGAAGAGGCAGCGCGCTTTTCGCGCGGCATCTACCGCCGGGCGGAAGAATTGGTACAGATAGAAGAGGTTTATTCGCGATATCGGAAGACACTGGAGCTGCTCCGGGAACTGCCGGGTTGCGACGAGACGGTCTTTCAGCGCACAGAGGCGGAAGTGGCATCGCTCTATGCGGAGCCGGTAAGTTTTCTGGAATTTTTGCGTCTGTACTATCGGGATGTGCTCTGTTGCAAGAGCAGCGGAAACAGTGCGGCACTCATCTTCCCCGGGGAAGAACAGACCCTGATTCGTGCGGCAAAGGCGCTGTCCTACGAGCAACTGGGCGTTATTTTAAAAGAAATCGAGACGGCGGAGGAGCGTTTGCGGCTCAATGTGAGCAAGGAACTCACATTAGAGCTTTTGCTTCTCGCAATACGGAGGGAGTAATCAGAGATGACGGAGGTGATAGGTGTTCGCTTTCGCGAAGTCGGAACCATCGAGACCTATAGTGCGGGGGAAGAACAATTCCGGCGCGGCGACCATGTGCTCTGTGAGACACAGTGCGGCGTGGAATACGGAACCGTGATTCTTGGCAATTATACGCTCTGCAGCTGCAAGGAAGAGAACCCGCCGCAGGCCATCCTAGGCCGGGCAACGGAGGAAGATGCCGTGCGGGCGGCTGCTTATAAGAGTAAGGAGCGGGAAGCGCTGTTGTTCTGTCGGAAAAAGGCGGAGGCGCTCGGGCTCGATATGAAAATAATCTCGGTGGTCTTTTCGCTTCGAGATGACAAGGTGCTGTTCTTTTTCAGTGCAGATACGCGCGTAGATTTCCGCACTTTGGTCAAAGAGCTCGGCGCCCAGTACCAACGCCGCATAGAATTGCGTCAAATCGGTGCGCGCGACGAGACCAGGTTGCTCGGAGGCATGGGAAATTGCGGGCGAGCGCTCTGCTGCCACTCCTATCTCTCGGAATTCATGCCGGTTTCGATCAAGATGGCAAAGGAGCAGGGACTTGCTCTCAATCCGCAGAAAATCAGCGGTGCCTGCGGGCGCCTCATGTGCTGCCTGAAGCACGAGACCGATACCTATGCGGAACTCAACAAGACCCTTCCGCGAAAGGGAGACAGTGTGCAGCTCTCGGACGGCGTGTGCGGCGATGTGGTAGAGGTCAGCGTCCTGAAGCAGATGTTGCGTGTCGCCTGTTATGTGAACGGGGAAAAGGAACTACGGGATGTCGCGGTCGCGGAAACGACAATCGTCGAGCGAAAGAAAAAAGGTATGCCGCCGGCACAGAAGCGTGCCGCGGATGCGCAGCGCGAGAAGAAGACCGGAGAAGCCGCGGTCAAGCAGCGTGACGGAAAGGAAAGACCCGGAAAGCGGAGCGGTGTCCCGCAACAGGAACGAACCCGGGAGAAGAAAAAGTGATTCCGTTAAAGGCAGGGGAGCGCATTGATGACCTGCAGCGGAGTGCGCTCGGAATCATTCAGAATCCGGCGCATTTTTGCTTTGGGACGGATGCAGTGCTGCTCAGCGGGTTTGTACGGGCGTCCGCAAAGGAAAGAGTCGCGGATCTCTGCACGGGCAACGGGATAGTTCCGCTCCTGCTCTCGGCGAAGACGCGCGCCAAAGAAATCGTGGGGGTTGAGATTCAACCGGAGATTGCGGATATGGCAGAGCGCAGCATAGCGATGAACGGTCTTTCGGAGAGAGTCCGCATACTGTGCGGAGATCTCCGGGAGGGGATTCTCGGAGTAAGCGGAAGCTTTGATGTGGTGAGTTGCAACCCACCTTATATGGCGCTTGCGCGGGGAGAACACAGCCAGGCGTCGAGCCGTGCGATTGCGCGCCAGGAACTTTGCTGTACCCTGGAAGAGGTGGTGAAAGAGACAGCGCGTCTCCTGAAAAACGGTGGGCGCGCTTATTTTGTATACAGACCGAATCGTCTGGATGAACTCTTTGCGGCTTGTGCACACAGGGGCCTCATGCCCAAACGCATGAAATTTGCCCACCCGTTTCCGGACCGAGAGGCAAACCTGGTACTGCTGGAAGCAGTCAAAGGCGGCGGTCATTTTTTACGGGTGGAGGCGCCGATCATTGTATTTCGCGCGCCGGGGGTTTACACGGACGAAATCCGGGAGATTTACGGATATTAAAAGGAGAGAGCAGTGGAAGAACGCGGAAAAATATACCTGGTTGCGACGCCGATCGGAAATCTTTCGGATATGAGTCCGCGCGCCGTTGAGACGCTGCGGGAGGCGGATCTCATTGCGGCGGAGGATACCAGAAATACCGTTAAGCTCTTAAATCACTTTGAGATTAAGACACATATGACGAGCTATCACGAGTACAACCGGACCGAAAAAGCCTATGAACTCGTGCGCCGCGCGGAGCAGGGAGAGACCATCGCGGTCGTGACCGATGCGGGCATGCCGGCGATTTCAGATCCCGGTGAGGTGCTGGTGCGCATGGCCTTGGATGCGGGCATCGAAGTCACGATAGTCCCGGGGCCCTGCGCGGCAGTGAGTGCGCTTGCTGTCAGCGGGCAGCCGACCGGGCGCTTTGTCTTCGAGGCCTTTTTGCCGCAGGACAAAAAGGAGCGCAGGGAGAGATTGGAGGCACTGCGGGATGAGACGAGAACCCTGATTCTCTACGAGGCGCCCCACCGGCTCGCAAGGACACTCGCGGAACTTACAGAGGTGCTCGGCGGGGAACGGCAGCTCAGTCTGGTGCGTGAACTCACGAAAAGGCACGAAGAGGTGCAGCGGGGCAGTTTTTCACATTTCCTGCAGCGCTATGCGGACGAAGCGGGACGCGCGGAAATTCGCGGCGAATACGTCCTGGTAATTGCCGGTAAGAGCGAGGCGGAGCTGCGAGCAGAGGAGGCAGAGGCATTTGCGGATCTCACACCGGCCGAGCATGTCGCCTGGTATGAGTCGCAGGGCTTTGACCGCAAAGAGGCCATGAAAAAAGCCGCAAAAGACCGCGGAATCAGCCGCAGAGAACTCTATCACATGTTGCTCTGATATGTTACACTAGTAAGAATCGAAGAATATGCGGAGGCTGACTATGGGAGAGAAAATCAGAAAACCCTACTATATCACAACGGCGATTGCCTATGCTTCCGGCAAGCCGCACATCGGAAATACCTATGAGATTATTCTGGCGGACGCGATTGCCCGCTTTAAGCGTGAAGAGGGCTATGACGTGTATTTTCAGACCGGAACGGATGAACACGGTCAGAAGATTGAAGGCAAAGCAAAAGATGCCGACATGACACCGCAGGCCTATGTAGACAAGGTATCTGCGGAAATTAAGCGCATCTGGGATCTTATGAACACGTCCTACGATCGCTTTATGCGGACCACCGAGCCTTACCACGAGAAGCAGGTACAGAAGATTTTCAAAAAGCTCTATGAGCAGGGAGATATTTACAAAGGTTCCTATGAGGGCCTTTACTGTACACCTTGTGAGAGCTTCTGGACCGAGTCGCAGCTTGTCGACGGCAAGTGCCCGACTTGCGGCAGAGAGGTGAAGCCGGCTTCGGAGGAGGCTTACTTTTTCCGCATGAGCAAGTATGCGGATCGTCTGATTCAGTACATTGAAGAGCATCCGGAGTTTATTCAGCCCGTTTCCAGAAAGAACGAGATGATGAATAATTTTCTGAAGCCGGGTCTGCAGGATCTCTGTGTGTCGCGCACCAGTTTCGACTGGGGAATTCCGGTCGACTTTGCGCCGGGGCATGTGGTCTATGTCTGGCTCGACGCCCTGACCAACTATACGACGGGTATCGGCTATGATGCGGACGGCAACAGCGGAGAGCTTTATCAAAAGTACTGGCCGGCAGATTTGCATCTGATCGGAAAGGATATTGTCCGCTTCCACACGATTTACTGGCCCATCTTCCTGATGGCGCTCGGCGAGCCGTTGCCGAAGCAGGTCTTCGGTCATCCGTGGCTTTTACAGGCCGGCGGCAAGATGTCGAAGTCCAAGGGCAATGTGCTCTACGCGGACGAACTGGTTTCGTTCTTCGGCGTGGATCCGGTGCGTTATTTCTGTCTGCATGAGATGCCGTTCGAGAACGACGGCAGCATCAGCTGGGATCTCATGGTAGAGCGCTACAATGCCGATCTCGCAAATGTGCTCGGAAATCTTGTGAGCCGCACGATTGCGATGACCAATAAGTATTTCGGCGGCGTGGTCGAGAAGACGACAGCCGTATTCTCCGAGGAGGAGCGGGCGCTCGACGCAGAGTTTACGGAGACTGTCCTCACCGAGGTCAAGAAGGTGCGGGAGAAGATGGATGTGCTCCGCGTTGCCGATGCGATGACGGAACTCTGGAATATCTTCAAGCGCTGCAACAAGTATATCGACGAAACAATGCCCTGGGCGCTTGCAAAAGACGAGGCAAAGCAGGACAGACTGAAGGCTGTGCTTTACAACCTGACCGAGGCGTTGACCATCGGTGCATCGCTGCTCTTCAGCTTCATGCCGGAGACTGCCGAGAAAATTTTGAAGGAGCTCAACACGGAGAAGCGGGACCTTGGGGCAATGACAAGCTTTGGTCTCTATCCGTCGGGCAATCAGGTGGCGGCCGAGGCAGAGATGCTGTTCCGCCGCCTGGATCCGAAGGAGGTTGAGGCGAAGCTGAATGCGGAGAATGCTGCGGCGGAAGAAGATGCTGCAGCGGCAGAGAAGACAGAGGAAGCACAGGAAGCGGCGGATGTTCAAATTCCCGCGAAGCCGGAAGTGGAGTACGATGCCTTTTCGCAGTGCGAATTCCGCGTCTGCAAGGTCTTACAATGCGAGGAAGTGCCGAAGTCGAAGAAACTGCTTTGCTTCCGGCTGGATTGCGGCGGCAAGCAGATTCAAATTCTCTCCGGCATCAAGAAATGGTATCCGGAGCCGGAAAAGCTCGTCGGCAAGCAGGTTATGGCAATCGTGAACCTGAAGCCTGCGCGTCTCGCCGGCATGGAGTCGCAGGGTATGTTGCTCTCGGCCGCGGATGAGAACGGAAATCTGAGCCTGATGACGACGATGACGGAAGGTGTGGCCTCCGGCGCGGAGATCGGCTGATGCTCTTAGATACACACGCACACTATGACGACGAGGCCTTTGATGCGGATCGGAATACACTGCTTGAAAATCTGAAAGAATACGGCATCCGGAAGGTCATTAACGCGGGTGCTTCGGTCGAATCGAGTTATACGGGGCTTAAGCTCGCAGAGCGTTACCCTTGGGTATATGCGGCACTCGGCGCACATCCGAACTATGTCGAGGAGTTGAACGAAACGGTGCTCAGGGACTTTGCGGCACTCGGCGCACATCCGAAAGTTGTTGCAATCGGTGAAATCGGACTGGAATACCACTACGAGGAGCCGTTGCGGGATATACAGAAGATCTGGTTTCGGCGCCAGTTGGATCTTGCGGCGGAGACCGGACTTCCGGTCATCATTCACTCCAGGGAGGCAGCACAAGACACATTTGATGAGATGCAGCGCGCAGCGGCGCGCGGCATCGGCGGGGTGATTCACTGCTTTTCCTCCGGTGCGGAGCTCGCGCGCCGCTATACGGAACTCGGTTTTTACATCGGCATCGGCGGGGTTGTGACCTTTAAAAACGGCAAGAAGATGAAGGAGGTCGCGGCGGCCGTGCCGCTCTCGAGCATTTTGCTCGAGACAGACAGCCCCTACCTCGCGCCGGAGCCGAATCGCGGCAAGCGGAACGATTCGCGAAATCTGACCCGGATTGCGGAAGAGATTGCGCGCCTCCGGGGTATTTCCGCAGAAGAGGTACAGTGCGTCACCGAAGAGAATGCGTTGCGCTGCTTTCCCAAACTGGCGAACGAGGAGGTGGGCTGATGGCAGATCTCGGCAGAGCGGAAAATACGATTGCGCTCTTACAGCGCCACACGGAGTTTCGTTTTCAAAAGAAATTCGGGCAGAACTTTCTGATTGACAGCCATGTGCTGGATCGGATTGCGGCTGCGGCGGAGCTGACAGAGGAAGACGCTGTGCTGGAGATCGGTCCCGGTATCGGCACCCTGACCCAGCATCTCGCAGAGCGGGCCGGAAAAGTCCTCGCGGTCGAGATAGACCGCGCGCTGATTCCGATTCTGGAAGAGAGTCTCGCAGACTATGACAATGTCGAAATTCTGCAGGGCGATATTCTGGAACAGAATCTCGATGAACTGGCGGTGAAGCTCGGCGGCAGACCCATCAAGGTCGTCGCAAACCTTCCCTACTACATTACGACGCCGATTCTGATGACATTGCTGGAGAGCAAGCTGCCGATTGTGAGCATTACAGTCATGGTGCAGCGGGAAGTCGCAGAGCGTATGCAGGCTTCTCCGGGCGGCAAAGACTACGGCGCGCTTTCGCTCGCGGTGCAGTACTATGCCGCGGCGGAGATTGTGGCGAACGTGCCGCCGCACTGTTTTTTGCCGCGTCCCAAAGTCGGGTCTGCGGTTATCTGCCTCAAAAAGTACCGGGAAAAGCCGGTGCAGGCAGAAAATGAAACGCTTTTGTTCCGTATTATCCGGGCGTCGTTTAACCAGAGGCGAAAAACACTGGTCAACGGGCTTAAGAATGCGGGCTTTGCGAAGGACAAGATTACAGCGGCACTGCAAGCGCTGGAACTTCCGGAGACGGTGCGGGGAGAGACACTCTCACTGGCACAGTTTGCGGCATTATCCGCTGCGTTGCAGGCATAAAGATTAATCGTAATACCTTTTACATTCCGCGGGGAATCCCGCGTTTTCATACATAAAGTCGAGGACAGGACATGAGACGGAGAATTTCGAAGAAGCAGGCGCTCGCGCTGATATTCACAGCTGCGATGCTGACCGCCTGCTCTCAGGGTAAAACCGGTAGGAGCAGTGAGGCGGCAGCGGAGAGCGCAGCGAGTGCGGAGAGCAGTGTGGCAGCAGATACAGCTGCGGGAACGGAGAGCAGTGCGGACAGCAAAGCAGCCGAAGGTACGGACAGCACGGCGGCGGAGAGTGCGGGGAGCGAAACGGCAAACGCCGGGAGCAGCGGCGCAGAAGCAGAAGCTTCGGCGTCAGACGGCGATATTCTGGCTGTTTCACCGGGCGGCGCGCAGTTTCCGGACATGGATCTCGCGGTGCCGACCACAGAGCCTGCACCGGAAATTATCCGCATCGGTACGAGAAACTGGATTGTCAAAGATCTGCAGGCGCGTCTCATGCAACTCGGCTTTATGGACAACGATGAGCCGACGGATTACTACGGCGAGGTGACAGCCGCAGCAGTCAAGGTGTATCAGCGACAGAATAAGCTGCCGCAGGACGGCATTGTGGGTGAGTCGACTCTCAAGGCCATTATGGATGAAAATGCGCATTACTACACGGCGCAGGAGGGCGACAGCGGCACGGATATCCAGACGCTGCAGCAGAGACTTTATCAGCTCGGCTATCTCGCACAGACGTCCGATGTGAGCGGAACCTACGATGCCAAGACTCTGGTTGCGGTGCAGAAGTTTCAGCAGATGAACGGTCTGAACGATGACGGCAAGGTGGGACTTAAGACCATGAACCTCATCTACTCGGACGAGGTCAAGCCGAACATGGTTGTCTACGGCGAGAAGAGCGACATTGTCATGGCGGCACAGCAGAGATTAAAGGCGCTCGGCTACCTGACCGGAGAGGCTGACGGCAACTTCGGACTCGGCACCGTCATGGCCATCAAGGAGTTCCAGAGCCGAAACAACCAGGTTGTCGACGGTTATCTGGGTCCCGGTACTCGCGATGCCTTGAACAGTCCAAACGCGCAGCCGTTCGGTCTGACGCTCGGCGACGAGAGCGACTCGGTGGAGAAGGTGCAGGAACTTCTCAGCAAGTGGGGGTACCTCGACAAGCAGCTTGCGACCGGTTACTACGGAGAGGCGACCAAGAATGCGGTCAAGGCCTTTCAGGAGCGGAACGGTCTCACAGCGGACGGCTCGGTCGGCGCTTCGACCATGGCAAAGCTCACGAGCAACGATGTCGTGAAGCCGGCGCCGAAGCCGAAGGCTAAGACGCCGAAGCAGAACAATGACAAGCCGAAGAACGGCGGAAAAAAGAACGGAAATTCCGGCTCTCAGGACGGAGGCGGCGGTTCGAGTTACACTTACTCGGGCAGCGGCTCGGTGGGAACCTTGCTCAGCGTCGCAAGTTCCAAGCTCGGTACGCCCTATGTCTGGGGTGCCAAGGGTGACAACGCATTTGACTGCTCGGGCTTTGTCTACTGGTGCCTGAACCACTCGGGCGTGAGCCAGTCCTATATGACTTCCGGCGGCTGGGCGAGCTCGGGCAGAGGCCAGAGAATTAACAGCTATTCGGAGTTGCAGGCGGGCGATATCATTGTGGTATCCGGACACGTCGGCATTGTCGCAGGCGGCGGCGGTGTCATCGATGCGAGCTCTTCGAACGGAAGAGTGGTGCATCGCTCCCTGAATGGCTGGTGGGAGAGAAACTTTATTTGCGGCTGGCGTATTTTCTAAACAAGAGGAAATGCGCGAAAGGTTTTAGGTAGGAATCAAAGGATGCACAGATTTTTTCGGACAGTGGGCTATGCAAGGGTGGAGAGTGACAGGGAGGCCAGAGAAATTCTGGAGGATATGCTTCTCCGTTGCCGGGATGCAGCTCACCATATCGCCATGCGAAACGGTGACAGGCTCTGGGAACTCCGCGTGCCGCTCGGTGACAGGCTTGGCATTGCGCTGGGAGGCTATGTCGGAGAGGGCGGTAAGCTCATCCGGGAGCGTTATTTGCCCTATATTGATGTCGATGAAATGACTTCGACCGCAGAGTGTATGATAGAGCGCCATGTGGACAATGAGGTCTACTCGGGCCTGATCGATGACATGCGGATTGGAATCAGTCTGATATTCCGCCTGACCAATGTGGCGGAATACCGGCAACAGCGCGCACTGGCAAAGTACAGCCTGCCGCGCGGTGTGGCGCTCGGCGGCCTCAGCCGGGACGGGAAAATCCTGTTGCCGGTCTATAAGAACGACCGCCAGCGCGAACTGCTGCACATGACGGAGCGGGAGCGCGCGCGCATGATCAGTGCCGCCAAAGAAGGCGATGAGAACGCAATGGAGAATCTGACCAACAGCGATTTGCGTCTCTACGAGTCCGTCAATCGGCGCCTGCGTCAAGAGGACATTTATTCGATCGTGGATTCCTGCTTTATGCCGGACGGAATCGAGTGTGATCTCTATGTGGTGGTCGGAGAGATTCAGGAAATCAGCCAGCGGAAAAACCGGGATACCGGAGAATTCATCTGGGACTTTCTGATTCGCTCTCATGATCTTCCGTTTCACGTTTATATCAATACGCTGGATTTGCAGGGCGAACCCAAGGTGGGACGACGGTTTAAGGGAACCGTATGGATGCAGGGAACGGCTATCTGGTGAACTACAAAGAGAGAACTTCCGCAGGAAGCTCTCTCTTTTTTGTCAGAGTGCAAGTCTTTTAAAAGCGGTTTATTTCAGTTATAGTGAATAGAACACAAAACAACAGCATATCGAAGAAAGACGCAAGACAGGAAGAGGTGCAAAATGGCTGTATGCAGTGAACTGGAACCGAAAGAAGTATTTGCTTTTTTTGAGGAAATTGCAGGAATTCCAAGACCTTCTCATCACGAGGAGAAAATCAGCGCATACCTGCAGCGCTTTGCGGCGGAGAGAGGGCTGGAATACTATACCGATGAGAAGCACAATGTGATTATCATCAAGGAGGCCTCCGCAGGCTATGAGAATGAAGCGCCGATTATCCTCCAGGGACACATGGATATGGTCACGGAGAAGACGGCGGACTGCCAAAAGGATATGACCAAGGAGGGACTGGATCTCTATATTGATGGTGACTGGCTCCGCGCGAAAGGCACCACGCTCGGTGCGGACGACGGCGTTGCGCTTGCTTATGCGCTTGCGCTGCTTGATTCGCCGACCTTACGGCATCCGCGTCTTGAATTCATCTGCACGGTCTCGGAGGAGACGGATATGGGCGGTGCCCATGCGGTTGATGTGTCGATGCTGAAGGGAAACAGAATGCTCAACCTGGATTCGGATGAAGAGGGCATTGCGCTTGCGGGTTGCGCAGGCGGCGGAGATGCGGATATCACACTGCCGGTCCGGCGGGTTGCGGTCAGAGGAGAGCACATTCGCCTTGCGGCGACCGGTCTCACCGGCGGACACTCCGGCATGGAAATCGGAAAGGGCAGAGCCAGTGCGGCGCTGCTGTTAGCGCGTGTCCTGACAGGGCTCCGCGAAGATTACGCGTTCCGTCTGGTTTCTCTCGAAGGCGGCACAAAGTACAATGCGATTACCAGAGAGGCAAGCGCGGAAGTGGTACTCGCAGACAGCGTCAGCACGAGCGCCTTCCGAGAGGCGGTAAAGGCGGAGGAAGCGGTGCTCCGCAGAGAGTATGCGGCGACAGATCCGAACTTGTCGCTCACGGCGGCGATTGCGGACAGCGAAGAGGCCGCGCTCACCGAAGAGAGCACCAAGCAGGTTCTGGGGCTTATGGAAGCACTGCCTTACGGCGTGCAGCGAATGAGCGCCGATATCGATGGTCTGGTTGAGACCTCGGTGAACCTCGGCATCACAAAGCTGGAGGCAGATAAGCTCACACTCAGTTATTCTGTCCGCAGTTCGGTTGCGACCGCTTTTCAGGCGGTCATCGACAAGCTGGAGCTGGTGAGCAGCTGCTTTGGGGCGACCGTGCTCGTGCACAGCACATATCCGGCCTGGGAGTATGTGCGGGAGTCCGCGTTCCGCGATGAGGCGGCGGCCATTTACCGCGAGCTTTTCGGAAAAGAGCTGTCGGTGCAGGCAATTCACGCAGGTCTTGAGTGCGGCATCCTATCGGGCAAGATTAAAAACCTCGATGCGGTCTCGATCGGACCGGACATGAAGGATATTCACACGCCTGAGGAGAGACTTAACATTCCTTCGACCAAGCGCGTCTATGATTTTGTCGTGAAAATCATAGAGCATAAGAGCAAGTAAGCCGAGTGAGACAGTACAGTTTGCAGACGCCGCGACGGCTCGAAAAAGGACTGCGCTATCCCCTGCTTCTTTGGAACGATGCGCTTCCCAAGACGCTCGCGGCCTTGCTTTCGGATATGTTTGTGCTGTCTGTGGTTTCGGATGAGAGAACCGCAGACTTCAGTCCCTGGCCGCAGCCCGCATTCCGGGCGGATGCAAAGCCCTTCGAAGGAAAGGCGGATGCGTATCACAGGGAGCTCTTTGGGGAAAAGCTTACGGAACTGCTGGAAAAGTATCCGATTGATTCGGAGCGACTTGCCTATGGGGGCTATTCCCTCGGGGGGCTTGCAGCAGTGTACAGCATATTTCGTGAGACCGCGGTGTGTACCATCTTCTCACTCTGCGGTTCTTTTTGGTATCCGGGCTTTGCGGACTACTGCGCGCGGACGGAAATCCGGAATGCGAATTGCCGCCTTTATCTGCAAAACGGCAGACGCGAGGGCGAAGGACATCCGGCACCGCTCTCTACGGCCGCGGATGCCGCAGAGCGGGTCGCGGACATCTTACGCGAAAAGGGCGTAGAGCTTCGGTTTTCCATGGATGACTACGGTCACCACGACGGAAAAGAAGCGCGTTTTCGGAAACTGGGAGAGCAGATTCGGGCAGAGTTCTGCGGGAGCAATGCTTGCTGAAAGGGCAGACGGCGCTTGCATGTCTGCGGGAAAGGTGCGGGTACGGAAGGAGCGAAGCATGTACATTGAGAGCTATTGGGGCAGCTATGTCGGTGGGACGGACGACAGCCTGACCCTCCTAAGCCTGCTGGAAGACTTTGAGAAAGATGAGATAGGGCTCGGTGAGATTTTTGCACGGACGGGCCTTAAGGTGCTCGAAGAGCGGGAGTCCTCGCTTCGTATGACCGAGGATGCGCTTCGCTTTACGAATCGAGAGGGGATGAAACTTAACTTTTACTATGCCATCGATTTGATCGGCGACCTTGCGGCCCTTTATTTAGAGTGCCTGCGGAGCGGGAGCGTGAATTTACAAGACCTGGATGAAGATCTTGTAGCGCGGAACATTCGCCTTACGGCGAATAGCGAAGAAAAGGAAGTTCTTCGGGCAGCCCTCCGGGATTTTGCGGAACATGCGAAGGAGTACGATATCGCGGAAATGATGGATGAGACAGCGCTTGCGGAATTCCGCGAAGAACTGAAAGCCCTAAGTCGGGAATTATTTGAGTGCTGAAAGGGAGCGCGCTTTCGGAGCGGCTCCGATTGGGAGGAAGCGATGAGCGAAGAAGTATTTCGACAGGATTTGGATGAGAATAAGGCAGAGAGAGCCGGCGGTCCCTTTGTGATAGAGCTCTTGTTTCGGGAGCCGGCAGATATGCCGTCTAAGGAGCGGATGAGTGCTGTCATCGAGAAGCATGTCGGTAAGACAGAGTGCTTCTGCCATGACGGCAAGACAGCGGGGTTTGCGGCACTCGACTATGTAGCGGAGTTCCGGGATCAAAGCGTGCCGGTACAGCTCATGGTGACGGAGTGCACGCCGTTTGATGGTGAGGAGATCGATGACTTTCTTCGGAGTCAGATGTGGGACTGCCTCGAGGAGAGAGACGATATACTCGGCAACTGCCGATACCGTGTGTTCGCGACCGATATGCTTGCGAGGGCGCTTCCGGCTGTGCAGCGCGCCACCCTGGATATGGACTTCCTGGAGGCCCTTTCGGAACTGTACCCGGACTGTGAGGCCTTCTATTTTCCGAGTTCCGGAAAACTGTTTCCCGCGGAGAGCGTGCGGCAGCATGAGACGGAGGGAACAAACCGCTTCATCTACTTCGGTGTCAACGTGCGCTTTTTCAATGTGCAGGACAGCGAAGACATGGTCGTGGATACCCTGGGTATGAGCACCCTCTTCCTGCCGGATCTTCAGTACCATTTCCACGGTATGAATCCGAATTGGGTTGTGAATCACGCCTACAATGTGGCCGCCTATCTGCTTGGCAGCGGAAACGTAATTGCGGACGGGGAGACGGTGGACGGCGTCGTAGACGGAGAGATGAGTTCCGAACTGCACTGGTCCTGCCGCTATGAGGATGCATTGATTCAGCCGCCGAGAGAGGTACTGGATATCAATATGGGCGAGTACGCGTCGGGGACGCGCTGAGAACGGGAGTCAATAAAAACACCGGTAAAACCGGTTTATCGAGAGGAAAAAGAGATGCCGACAGCAGAGTGGATGAAACAGTATGAGGCAGTGCGCGAAATTCTGGACGCGGATGTCAAATTGGAGCGCTATTTCACGGAGAAGGTAATCGGAAGAAAGGAAGTGGATATCCTGGATCTCGGACCCGTGCATTTTCCGACGGGAAAAATTGTGGTTTGCGATCCCATGGTGACCCTGGATGATGCCGTTCCCTATCTGCAGACCATACCGGCCGGAAGCTATGCGCTAAAGCTCTGCGTGGTGCCGAGCAAGGAGTACGGAGACCGCTATGCCTGCGCCAAGCTGGAAGTGAGCGGCCGAGAAACGGTGCGCTATGAGCTCGCGGTGACGGGCGAAGAGAGACTTGAGGGAGAATTCAAAGAGGGCGATTACTTTGGCTTCGGCGTGGATGCCGGTATGGCTTGCATTGCGGACTTCGCGACAAAAGAAGCTTATCTTGCCTTTCTGGAAGAGAAGACAAAGCAGGACAGCGACTTTGACCTCTACGGCGACTTGCTGGAGGAACTCTTAAAAAAGAACGCAGCGGAACATCCGAAGTACCAGGGCGAATGGGGCGACTGGCTCAAGTGGGAAGTTCCGGGGGCGAATGCGGAAGTGGCTCTCTTTGCGAGCGGTTGGGGAGACGGCTATTACCCGACATATTTCGGCTATGACAGCGAGGGCAAGGTCTCCGGTATCTACATTCAGTTCATAGACATCGAGCGGACCTATACCGAGGAAAACGAGGCATGAGTGAGGTGAAGGAGGAGAGCCTCTACGAGGCGCTCAACAAGGGAGACCTGAGCGCCTTTCTTTCGATGGTGGAGGCAGGTGCCCGCATCACGCCGCGGGAGGAGAATATAAGCCGCCTCTTTTACTGCCTGGAGGATGTCAGAGATCCGAAGATACTGCCCGTAATCGATATGCTATCTTTGGATTTACGGCGCTACGGCGGGAAGCCGCTCCGCGCTGCGGCGCACAGCGGAAACCGCATGCTTGTAGAGTACCTCTTACAACAGGGGGCGGACATCAACTTTCATAAGCCGGACATGGTCTTTCCCTATGCCTCGACCCCGGTCACGGAGGCGGCACGCGAGAATCACTTGGAGCTTCTTCGCTATCTTGTTTCAAAGGGGGCGGATATCACTCTTGCGGACAAGTACGGCGACCGTCCCTATACGCTGGCGGTGCAGAACAAGAACAGAGAGATGGCCGAGTATTTGCGCTCTCTCGAGCCGGAGGACTGGCACAACGAGCAGGAGAAGCTGAGAGAGCTAAAAAGCTATCATCTGCCGGCGGCTATGACAGCGTACTTTAAAAACGGGGCGCTGCGCCTTGAATTCCCTGAACGGGAGTCGGTGCGGTGGATGGAGTTTTACCCCTATCTTGAACTGCGGGAGTTCCGTTGGAAGCGGAAAAAGCTCTTGTCTCTCATGGCGGAGATGGATAACTACAGTGACTATGTCTTGCTCTGGAGTCCGAGAGACAAGCGAATTTGGTATCTCGATACAGAGCAGGAGGAGTTCTGCCCGCTTGCAAGTTGGGAGGCGTTTATCGCCGACCCCGGTTTTTATTTGAACGGCATGGTAGACGGAGAATTTTCGGAGTAGTGTAGGATTGGTTTTCGAAGTCCTTTGCAGTGGGCAAGGGCTATGCGGCATTTCGGCAAAAGTCGGAAAGCGAATGAGGAGGAAAGCGCGTGGATATTTTGGAACAATGCCGGCGTTGGAACGAGAGCGGCGCGTTTGAGAAGAGCAGGGAGATGTTGGAGACAATTCCCGCCGAGGAGCGCGGCCCCGAGGGAGATTCAGAGCTTGCGACGGCTTATCTCGCACTTGCGGAGACCGAGGGAACAGAGCTCTATCATAAGGCGATTGCAGTCTTGGCAGCACACGAAGAGGAGCTTTCGGAAGATTTTCGGCATAACCGGTTGATGGCGCTCGCCTATTATTATCTCGACGAGGACGGGCTTGCGCTTTACTACTTTGAGCGCGCCCTCTTCCTGCATCCGAAAGACAAGGAAATAAGCGAGTATGTAGGGGACTGCAGGGAGCGCCTTACCTTTCCGCGCTTTGAGAAAAACTTCCGGGAGAGAACGGCAGAAGCCTGGGACGCATTTCTTAAAATCGAGGCAGAACTCCGGGCGGCAATCGACCGAAACGAGGACGATGGAGAGGCGATGTTGCAGCGCTGCGGCGCCGTACTGGAGCAGGCCATTCGAGATGTCTCGTTTGAACTCGGCTTTGACGGAGAGAAGTATGAGCTCATACTCTGTGCGGAGGGAAGACGCTCCGCGCTCTATCCCCTCGTGTATTTTTGCCGCCGCGCGCCGAAGGAAGTTCTCGCGCACTGGAAGATACGGGCGGGTTCCGCGCCGAGCGATAAGTTTGCGCTGCAACAAGATACCGTTCAAATCGATGCCGCGGATGTAGACGTTTGGCTGATTCCGACCGGAGAGCAGCTTTTTTCTCTGAAACTCTACTGTGAAAAGCTCCTGCCCCTGCAGCGGGAAAATCCGCGGCGGGCGGAGTGGATGCTCTATAAGCTAACGAACCAGATACTCGGCGACATAGCGGCGATTGCGTTTCTCACGGGTATCGAGTTACTGGAAGCGCCCGAGGCGGGTGAGTCGAAGAAACTTTCGGACTTATACGCGTATGTAACGGAGCTCGGCTATCCCGCGTGGGAGGATGCCGGAGCCTATCTGGATACTTCCGAAATTGCGTATCGGCTCGATGCGGATGAAGATCCGGATGCCGACTGGCGCCTGGATGTCTATGAGGGCAGCACACGCTTTTCCGTGGCCATCAATGAATATCTGCACGGAGAGAGCGATCTGGTTGACGAATATCACCGTAACGGCATAGTGCCGGGCTTCCTTCTGTATCCCCTCAGCGCCTTTCCGGAAGAGGGAAGAGAAGAGGCGCTCGCAGCGTTTCGCGATGAATTGCGCGCCTATTTGAGCGAACACGGCGGTGAGGATGCCCTCTGCCATACGGGATTTGCGAGCGGCCTGTACTACGGCTATTTGGACTTCATTGCCTGGGACTTGGAGTCTGTGCTGGATGCCGCCCTCGCCTTCTTTAAGGAGCGGGGCATGACCGGTGCGGAGTTTCACAGCTTTCGAAGAAATGTGGGCGGAATTACCCTCTACCGCGCGGAACCGAAACGGCACGCGGAGACCGGCTCTCTGCTCTCGCCCGAAGACATTGAGACCCTGGAGGCCTTTCTGGAGGATGACGGCGGCTATTACGGGAAAATGGTGCGTTGGATTGAGCAGTTTGTGGATGCGGGCGCCGCGGCCGGCCGCTTTTCAAAGAAGCAGGCCCGCCGGGATTTGAAACTCTCGCTCTACTACGGTCTCGCCTGCAACAACGTGGGAGAATACAGTTATTACTACCGCGGGCAAGCATGGATGAAGGACGCAGAGGAAAACGCCAAGGGTTCCGGCGTCTGGTATTACCGCTATGCCGTGGGACTTTTGTACAGCGGATATCCAGAAGAGGCGCTGCGCTATGCGGAACAAGGTGTACTCGAAGAAGCGGACTATCCTTGGACTTACCTTTTGCTCGGAAAGCTACGCGCGCACTTCGGGGACAAGGAGGGCGCACGCGCCGCGGCAGAGGAGGGACTGAAACTCGTACCGGGAGATTATGAGTTCCTCACCCTAAAGCGGGAAGCGGAAGAAGGGGCAAGTCTGGAAGCGATGCTCTACCACTGGATCGATCCCGAAGCGGACCAAGCACTGCAGGAGGGAAGGGATGAGGACGGCCCGGAAAAGAAGCGCGCCATTGCCTGCATTCGAAAGAACGAGGCCGGGCTCAGAGACTTTTACGAACTCTTCCGTCCGGAGGAGCATGAGTACACGAAGGATGCGCCCTTCTGTGAGCTCTACTATCCCGTGGGAGACCGGGCGGTGCAGCTCTGCTTCCGCATGAATGAGGCCGGACTCTCGAAACTCGGGCACAGCTACCTCGTCGCGCTGAAGGAGAAGCTTGACAGCGGCTCTCTCATCTCCGCAGAGTCCGAGGAAGGGGTGGCAGGCAAGTTAGAAGCCGTTCTGGTGCAGCAGACGGGGCAACTGGCCCTCTTTTACCGCAGAGCCGGAGACCGAAATTATTTTACGGTGGAAGATGACAGTCTGGATGATAAGATCGATGTCGCGCTGCGTTAAAGGAAACGCAGAGAGCTCTGCCATACTAAGATACAATCGAGATGACGGCATTCAGCGCCGGGTAAAAGGATGAATGTCGCTTCGGTATAGAGAGGCAGAACAGGATAGAGGAGTCGCGTATGATACGGAAATACCTTCGGTTTTACGGCTTTGTGCAGGGCGTCGGATTTCGATACCGGGCAAAGTACGCCGCCGAATTTGCGGGCGCTGTGGGCTGGGTGCGAAATGAGGACGACGGCTCTGTCAGCATGGAGATTCAGGGGACGGAAGCGCAGATTGACCGCGTGATCCTAGAAATCGAACAGGGACGCTATGTGAAGATTGAAAACATGGAGGTCAGAACTATTCCGATCAAGGAAGAGGAAAGGGGCTTTCGGATACGATGAGAAACCTCGGAGAAAGGCGAGACAGCTGCGGCTGACTCGCCTTTTTTGATATCAGAGGAAGAATAAAAATACAATTATATTGCATTAGTGAAACAATTGTGATAGATTGGGGAACAAGCAAGAAGCAATACAATACGGTGATTCGCTAAAGCGAAATGCGTTGGCTTTTCATGCAAAAGCAGGTGCCGTTTGAATTTCGCAGGGGGAGGAGAATATGGCGAGATATTTCATGAAGCGAGTCGGAATGATGGCAGTTGCTATGTTTTTCATCATTTTGCTGACCTTTGTCATCATGCATGCGGTTCCCGGCGGTCCGTTCACAGGTGAAAAAAAGCTCTCGGCTGAAATAGAAGCGGCTATGAACGAAAAGTATCACTTGAACGAAGCGCTTCCGCTTCAGTTTGTCGATTACCTCAAGGGAGTCGTCCGCGGGGATTTCGGACCGTCGTATAAATATCCGGGAAAAACGGTCAATGAGTTTATCGCTGACGGTTTTCCGGTCTCGGCAAAGCTCGGCGGCATAACCATTGTCTTTGTCCTGTTGGCTGCGCTGCCTATGGGGATATGTGCGGCGGTCAAGAATGGGAAGTGGCAGGACATGCTGGTCATGGGTCTGGCGACGGTTGGGGTCACAATACCGTCCTTTGTGATTGCCTCACTTCTGATCTATTTCTTTGCCCTCAAATTGAGCTTGCTTCCGACTTACGGCATTGACAGCTGGAAGGGCTATATTCTTCCCGTCATTGCCCTAGGCGGCTATGACATCAGCTATGTTGCGCGTCTCATGAGAAGTTCGCTGCTCGAGGTGATGGGGCAGGATTATATTCGAACGGCAAGGGCAAAAGGACTTACCGAATTAGCTATTATTACAAAGCACGCCCTTCGAAACGCGCTGATTCCCGTCATTACGGTACTGGGGCCGATGATCGCGAATCTGATGACAGGTTCCTTCGTCGTTGAGAAGATCTTTGCGATTCCGGGCCTCGGAGTTCACTTTGTCAACAGTGTCTCGCAGAGAGACTATACAACCATCATGGGCGTCACTATTTTTTACGCGACCTTCCTCATGGTCATGACGATGGTCGTCGATGTCTTTTACTGCCTGATTGATCCCCGAATCAAATACGATTGAGCGGCAGTGCGGCAGAATTGAGCAAAGGAGAGCACGATGAACTCCAAATGGGAAATGTTGGAACAATCAAACGAGGCGAGAGAGAAAATCTGGGGCAAAAACCGGAGCTTCGCGGGGGATGTGTGGTACCGCTTTCACAGAAAACCGACTGCGATTGTAGGCTTTGTGATTATCGTGGTTCTCATGCTGTTCGCATTTTTGGGGCCGCTCTTTACCGGGCGCAGCTATTCCAAGCAGAACCTGGCGCTGGTCAATGTGTCTCCGCTTATGAAGGTCTTTGAGACGCCGGATTGCGTCAGCTACCTATATATCACTCAGAACCTAAAGCTGCTGACGGTCAACAAAGACGGTACCCTGGGCGAACAGCTTGACAAGCTGCGAGAGGACAGTGCGCGGCAGATGAGCATTTACGATTGCGGGGGCAAAAAAGTAGCTCTGTACTACGGGAAAATGCCTTATTTGGTCATCAATCCCGAAACGCTGGTCATTGCAAAGTCAAAGGTTCTTTGGAACCGTTCCTATCTTTTCGGGACAGATGCTCTGGGGCGGGATATTCTGACCAGGCTGATGTACGGCACGCGGGTATCGCTGCTGGTTGCCTTTGTCGCAGCCGGTGTCAACCTGATTCTTGGCATTCTTTACGGAGGCATCTCCGGCTATTTCGGCGGTCGTACCGATATGGTGATGATGCGCGTGGTCGATATCATCAGCACGATACCGCTGACGCTCTATGTTATCCTGATCATGGTTCTGATGGGAGCAGGACTGCAGAGTATCATGGTGGCGCTCGGAACCACCTATTGGGTGGATATGGCGCGTGTGGTCAGAGGACAGGTGCTCTCTCTCAAGCGGCAGGAATTTGTGTTGGCAGCAAAAACCATAGGCTCTTCGGCGAAAACCGTGCTCCTCGCGCATCTCATTCCGAATGCGATGGGATCCATTCTGGTAACGGTTACCATGCTGATTCCCTCCGCGATTTTTATGGAGGCTTTCCTAGGCTTCCTCGGAATAGGCTTGCAGCCGCCGCTCGCCTCGCTCGGCACAATGTGCAACGATGCGACCGAAAATCTGAGAACCTGTCCCTATCAGTTATTCATACCGGCTCTTGTTATCGTTTTGATCATGTTTGCCTTTAACTTTGTCGGAGACGGTCTGCGCGATGCGCTGGACCCCAAGCTCAGAAAGTAGCCGAAAATGAACGAGACCTTGTTACGAGTAGATAATCTAA
The DNA here is from genome assembly GCF_057248925.1 of Stomatobaculum sp. NCBI lineage: Bacteria > Bacillati > Bacillota > Clostridia > Lachnospirales > Lachnospiraceae > Stomatobaculum > Stomatobaculum sp. The sequence continues at coordinate 4,291 of NZ_DBHIHF010000026.1, read as the reverse complement.
AGACATCCTTTATGACCTCAAACGGTGAGGTCCAGGCAGTCCGCGGTGTGTCCTTTGAGGTTCGCAGAGGGGAGATTGTCGGCATTGTCGGCGAATCCGGTTCCGGCAAGAGCATCACCAATATGACTCTCCTCAAGCTCCTTCCGGACACGGCAGTCATCAAGGACGGCAGGGCCATGTTTCAGGGTCAGGATTTGACGAAGCTCTCGATGAAGGAGCTGCGGAAAATTCGCGGAGAGAAGATTGCAATGATCTTTCAGGATCCGATGTCTTCGCTGAATCCGCTGATTCCCGTCGGCGAACAGGTCGCCGAGATCATACGGATTCATCACAGCGATAGATCCCGTGAGGCTGTGAAGCAGGAGGTCCTGAAACGCTTCGCGGAGGTGCGCATCCCGGAGCCTGAAAAGCGCTATCACGCCTACCCGCATGAGTTTTCCGGAGGTATGCGGCAGCGCGTCATGATTGCGATGGCGCTTGCAAACAACCCAGAACTCCTGATTGCCGATGAACCGACGACAGCGCTCGATGTCACAATTCAGGACCAGATCATACGGCAGATGCGGGAGCTCAAGGAACAACACGGCACCAGCATTATCTTCATCACACATGATCTCGGCGTCATTGCGGAGCTCTGCGAAAAAGTTGAGGTCATGTACGGCGGTCTCATCATGGAGGAGGCGCCGATTGATGAGCTCTTCGAGCATCCGAGCCATCCCTATACCCTGGGATTGCTAGAGTCCATGCCGAGCATTCAGCAGGACAAAGCGGAGCGCCTGATTCCGATTCCGGGTTCGCCGCCGGATATGACAAATCCGCCGGCGGGCTGCCCATTTGCCCCGCGCTGCCGCTATGCGAGAAAGATTTGCGCGGCAGAATTGCCGGAGCTGCAACCGGTGGGAGAGGGACACAGCGCGAGATGCTGGCTGCTCGACCCGGAGGCGCCTGCGGAACAGAATCCGTTCAAGAAAAGATAAGGGGAAAAGCCATGGCAGACGATAAACAGGTATTGTTGGAAGTCAAAAACCTGACGCGCTACTTCCCCGCGGGGCGAGGGGAACAGGTCCATGCAGTCGACCATGTGAGCTTTCGACTGGAGCGCGGAAAGACCTTGGGACTGGTCGGCGAGTCAGGCTGCGGGAAGTCCACGACGGCGCGGACCATCATCCGCATCTATGAGCCGACGGAGGGGCGCATTATCTTTGACGGACAGGATATCTCGCATCTCAGCGAGCGGGAGCTCCACCCGGTACGGAAGCATATGCAAATGATCTTTCAGGACCCCTATGCCTCTCTGAATGCGAGAATGACGGTGCGCGATATCATTGCGGAGCCGCTCTTCGCCCACAAACTGGCGAAGAGCAAGGAGGAGGCAGGGGAATTTGTATATCCCATGCTGGAGAAGGTGGGGCTCACCAGAGAGCATGCGAATCGCTACGCACATGAGTTTTCGGGCGGACAAAGACAGCGTGTCGGAATTGCGCGGGCGTTGATATTAAAGCCGGAGCTGGTAATCTGCGACGAACCGATTTCGGCACTGGATGTCTCAATTCAAGCGCAAATCATCAACCTGCTGCGGGACTATCAAGAGGAGAGCGGAACCGCCTATCTCTTCATTGCACACGATCTCTCAATGGTCCGCTATGTATCGGATGAGGTAGGCGTCATGTATCTGGGACAGCTCGTAGAGCTCTGCGAAGCGGAGGAAATTTACGCACACCCCCTGCATCCTTACACACGGGGGCTGCTCGGTGCGATACCGGTCGCGAATCCGAAGCTTGCGCGTCAAAAGGTGAAGAGCAGCATCAAGGGTGATATACCGAGTCCCATTCATCCGCCGAGCGCCTGCAGGTTCCACACGAGATGTCCCTTTGCGATCGAAAAGTGCAAGGAAGAAGAGCCTGTCTTAAAGGATATGGGCGGCGGACATCTCTGTGCATGCCACCTGTATGACTGAGGAACTGCGGTGCGGGGCATCGCTTGGATGTTGAAGCACTTCATTCAGATAAAAAATGCAGACAGAAGCAAAACAGAAAAGGAGGAGATTTGTATGAAAAAGAAATACGGTGCAGCCCTGGCGGCGCTGCTCACCCTGTCCGTGTTGCTCGCGGGCTGCGGTGAGAAAAAGTCCGGTGACAAAGCGGAGACAGTAAACCTTGGGGGCGATGCCAAGGCGGAGAGCACGGCGGAAGCGGCGAAGCCCTCCGGAAAGCAGGAGCTGATTTTTGTTCTCAGCAACCAGCCGGACTCGCTCGATCCGTCCTACACCAACAATTCCTTTGCGGCTCCCTTTATTATCAACTGCTTTGAGGGACTGGTCACTTATGATGCCAAGGGAGAGTTGGTGCCCGGAAATGCGGAGAGTTGGGAGAGCAACGAGGATATGACGGTCTACACCTTCCACCTGAGAGACGGGCTTAAGTGGTCGGACGGCTCTCCGCTCACGGCAGAAGACTATGTCTATGCCGCAAAACATGTCTGTACCCCTGCGACGACTGCACAGTACCTGAATATGATGACCGACTATATTGAGGGAGCTGAGGCATATTACGAGGGAAAAGGTTCCGATGAGAGTTTCGGCGTCAAGGCAATCGATGACAGAACCCTCGAGTATCGACTGAAGGCCCCCTGTCCCTTTTTCCCGGACATTGTTTCTATGTGGGTCTACTCTCCGCTCAAGAAGGAGACGTTAGAGGCAAACGGTGACAAGTGGACCCAGACCGCAGCTACCTATGTCTGCAACGGGCCGTTCAAAATTTCGGAAATCAACTCCGGAGCTTCTGTTGTCCTCACAAAGAACGAGAACTATTGGGATGCGGCCAACGTGTCCCTTGAGAAGCTGAGTTTCCGCTATATTTTGGACACTTCCACCGCGTTGACAGCCTATGAGAACGGCGAGGTAGACGGAATACGCAGCATTCCCTCTGGCGATCTCGCGAGACTGAAGGCAGAGAATGCGGGGGTGGTGGTCACGCCCAACTACGGAACAGTTTACTATAATATCAACTGTGGCAAGGAACCCTACAACAACCCGAAGGTACGGAAGGCTCTGGCGCTCGCGATTGACAGAAATGCGCTGATTAACAATGTTGCTCAGTTGGACGCAACGCCGGCCTACAGCTGGATGGCGCCAGGCTATGTGATCGATGGCAAGGATATCACGGAGGGGCGTTCCGACTTTGACTTAAAGCCGACAGCGGATCCCGAGGCTGCAAAGGCAGCACTCGCGGAAGCAGGCTATGCCAATCCCGCAACTTTTCCGACTATTCATCTCTCCTATTACTCCGACGACAATGCGAAGAAGGTCGCCGAGGCGATGGCGGAGATGCTGACCGGTAATCTTGGTGTCAAGGTTGAGGTGAGTTCGGCAGATTGGGCGGTCTTCTACGATGCGGTCCAGAACGGAGACTATGAAGTCGCAGCCATGGGATGGTCTGCGGACTATGTGAATCCGATGAGCTTCCTGCCGCTATTGTACACGGACGATGTGGCCAACAGTTTGTTCTACAGCAATTCGAACTATGATGCGCTGGTCGATCGGATTCGCTCGGAGCGGGATTCCGCCAAGTTTGCGGAACTCGTCAAACAGGCCGATGAGACGGTATCGGTGGAGTACCCGGTTTTGCCGCTTTACTATAAGTCTAACACCTACTTAATGCATAACTATGTGTCCGGTGTATATATGACCAGCAACGGTAATTTGTATTTTAAGAAAGCGGTAGTGAGTAAGTAAGTGTGACAAAAAGAACGCCGTCGGCCCGCGAGGGCAGGGCGGCGTTCTTTTGAATTTGACGCTTTTGGCTTTAGCCTGCTGAGCATTTGGTTCGCTTGCAAAGCAAGTGAAGCATTGCGAAGCAAAAAACCACCCGCTATGCGGGTGGAGACAAATCGTTTAACAAAGAAATCACCTTTCCGTACAATAGAGGTGTCCAAGCCACTACTGAGAAAGGAAAGATGATTTCATGCCAAAGGCTAATAGTACTGCACATACCAAATGGCTGTGCAAGTACCATATCGTCTTTACGCCAGAGAATAGACGAAAAATAATCTGCAATCAATACAAAAAGGATTTGGCTCAAATCTTTCATGATTTTTGCGCATACAAAGGCGTAGAGATTATAGAAGGACATTTGATGCCAGACCATGTGCACATGTTAGTGAGCATACCACCGAAGATTCGTGTATCGTCTTTCATGGGATACCTGAAAGGGCAAAGCTCGCTGATGATGTTCGATTGGCATGCGAATCTGAAGTATAAGTTTGGGAACAGGCACTTTTGGGCAGAGGGATA
>NZ_DBHIHF010000025.1:0-31735 GCF_057248925.1 Stomatobaculum sp. | reverse complement strand
TTCGCTTTCAACTGTTATTATACTACAAACGCACTCACCCTCATAAAAAGCAAGTTCGTTAAATTCATACTTAATTCGATTCTTCATACTTTCTGATAATATGTTTCGTCTTTTCTACGGGATAAGGCACCTCATCGGCCGAATAATAGTCGATGCGTTCAATGCGCACAACCCGTTCGTCATTACTCGGACCTACGGGAACGACGACCAAATCGCCTTCTCTGTAAATGTCTTCATCGGCAATATAGCTGTACGTATAACTGCTGCGTGAAAAGGCTACTTGACAATAAATAAAATCCGTAGCCAAGCGCTTCGCCTTGGCATATGTATGACGATCAAACAGCTCTCCTATTCCGTAGGCGGAAATAAAGGAATAGATTTTGTTCATCAAATCGGGCCACATGGCGGGCAAGCTGCGTTTATCATACGAACCGGCAATCACCTGCATATCTCGTCTCTTCGTCATGAGCGTTACCGTATAGAGACGACGGTCCAAAGGATTATCTATGGCATCCGACGGATTTCCTTCAATCTTATCGAATCCGTCCGCATCGAGACTCTTCAGCAACCGACGCACGCCGTCTTCGACGTAATAACTGTTCGTCACGCGGCAACCGTCTGCAATTTTACGGGAAATTTCTACAGTCTGTGTCTCATAATCCACCGTCAAGACTTCATTATACGTCCACTTTAGCGGCTCAACATCAATATCCGTAACACAGACAGTCGTCGTCCGCTCATATTCTATCTTCAAATACGTAATACAATCACGGTTCCCGTCAAAAACCCATAAATTGGAAATTCCCGTTTTTTCACGAACACAATCGGATAAACTTTTGTCGTCGCTGAACAAATCCGTTCCCAATCGTCCGATATAACGTGATTCACTGCCGTCCGTATCGGTCAATTTTACATCGTAAATGCCCCCACTGATATCCAAGGGATATTCCGTCTCAGGAAATTCACACTCTTCAAAAGAAGAAAACAGCACTTCCGCAGCACCACCGAGCATCGTAAGGGTCCGGTCTTCTAACAACACCTTATTGTTACCCACATACCCGCACCGCTGTATACGTACCGTTCCGTCCAAGCCTATCGTCAATTGCTGGCGAAATTCACAACCGTCACCCGAAGACTCTCCGCAAGGAAGACTCGTATCAATCTCTATTTTCCGGATCATACCGTTTTCAAAGTTCCCTTCCATGCCGTCACCTGCTTTACCTCTTAATCTGAAAGATACGGATTCCATTTCGCCTTTAAATATATCAAATTTAAGTCTGACTGAACATCGGTTCATGTAGTTATCCGTAAGAAACGGAAAAGCATGTTACTGAACTACCTACAACGCATCACTACTTTCTCTAAGGCATCGCGATCTATGCTTTTATCTAGCAGTCTTTACCGCATGAGGGTTTCATAACACTTTTTATCTTCATCCTTAAACACATTAAAAATAATGCGTTCCATAGCATTCCCATGCGTTTCCTGCCAACCTCTGACGGTATTCACGGCAATCTCTGCCGCCTCCTCGTTAGGAAAATGAAACACGCCTGTAGAAATACAGCAAAAAGCAAGACTTTTTAGACCTTCACGCATACATAAATCCAGAGTGTTTGTATAACAAGCGGCAAGCTCCGTTTTATGCTTTTGTGTAAGAGGCCCCATTACGACAGGCCCGACAATATGAACAACCTTCTTAGCCGGTAAATTATACCCGTCCGTAAGTAGCGGTATAGCCGTAGGCTGTACATAGCTCTGCCCGTATTCTTGCTTTAATAACTTCATTTGCCTGTCACATTCTGCCCGCATTTGAACCCCTGCATAAGTTTGAATGCAGTTGTCAATACAATTATGGCCCGGCACAAAGCACCCGAGCATGGCCGAATTAGCCGCATTGACAATCGCATCGACAGCAAGTCGCGTTATATCACCTTGCCAAACAGACAAACCGTTGCGAATAACGGGAATGTCCTGGAGTCCTATAATCCCCTTCTCCTCAGCCCGCTCACGCAAATACGCATCTTGGACAGCCAATACTTCAGCACTCATGGGTCCGGGCATACGAACATTCATGAGAGCTCGCAAAAATTTCCGTTTGCCGTCTCTATCTGCAGGTACACAGAGCTTTTCATATTCCTTGAACTCAGCCCTAAAAGCCTCTATTAAAAAATCCAACCGTTCATCCTGTGTCATAACTGTCGCCTCTTCTTTTATCTTATCCGCAAGCTAAAAAATACAAAAATTATGATATAAGGGTCTAAACCCGTACTCCAAATACTTCATAAGAACCTCCCGTAACATCAGTTTTATCTGCAAATCGTAGGTATACAAAGTTTAATTGGCATTATATCCGTGCTGACGACTCTGCAAGACTTCTTTCCACCATGATTCTCGTCTCAAAACAATTTTGTCATCAATTCTCCCGTTATAGTTCTCTAGAATAGAATACTGAAAGTTATTTTCTACGTAACCAATGCCTTCATCTTTAACCAATTCTTCTAATTTTTTATTGCCGCCGTGACCGTCGTCAGCATACTGACTCCATCTTTGCAATAACATTTCTTCACCCGTAGCCGACCCTACATATAACTTGCCGGTCTTTTTATCTGTTATGAGATACACAGCTTTTTGATTCCCGAGAGCCGCACTCCAATCTTTCCTTACGATGACACGCTTTAGGTCTGAATACGAAAGTTTTACGTTATCATAACCGGGAAAGTCGTCATTATCATATTTTCCCGGCAAGATCTGTCGTACTTTAAGTTCGGCGGCATACCGATCAAAGTGTCTTACAATCGTTCGTCCGGTCAGTGTATATTCTATAATAGTTCTGCCGAAATATTGTTCATACTTCTCCTTAGGAATTCCTGTATATTCACCGTTTTCATCCTTCTTAAAATCATCAACTGTTGTAAGAAGCCAATGATTCCCTCTGATTTTCACTAGACAAATAGCAATATCGGCATTTTTTAAATTATCCCGTTCGCCTACATGATACAGCCAATTTTTGTGTAACCTTTCTTTTAACACCTTATCTCCTTCCATAAAAAGTGTAAGAGGATCTGTTTCCCCGTTATATGTATTAAACTTCACTCTCGTTCGACTCATCTCTTCCTCAGAAAAGCCTAACAAATCATTCAACAAAATCGGCTTTTGTTCTTCCTGCAACTCCTGCTTATCCTTCTTTTCCTGTTTCATACATATACCTCCTCAGAAAGTGTTCATTATTAAATAGCTCTATACAGCAATACCCATGTATTCCTTATAATAAACCGGTCCCTTCTCCTACACACAACTGCCACAATTTTCTTGTTTTCATTCAACACGATAGCCCGTAGGTATCCTTCCTACGGGTTGTTGTTATTTATTCCCCACGACACGTGAATATCTTATCTAAATTGTATGTTCCTTACGAATAGTTTAAAACAAAGACCCGGTACGAAGAATATAGCCGGAGCAATAAAAAGGATAGCTTCCAGTACATTTCTGATAACGTGACTTTACTTCTCTCATATGAAGTCTTCTAAATCGTACGGATATTTCTTGCTTTATAGATTTTACGGAAGCACGGCTATTACGCCTAAAAAAACTACCAATACGGTATCGCTTCCCCATTCGAATACAAAGTCAATCACCTAGTTTTTCATATCACACTCATTACAAGGCTTAGTGTCAAGGATACAAATATAAGCTCATACAAAGAGTTCACTAAAAAATCAACCTTTTCAGTTTTCTAGAACTTTCAAGTGTATTTTCTCTAGATAAAAAAACACCTGCTATTTATTCATACTTTTCAACTAGTCTAAAGCAATTATCTCTGCTTGGGCTTTCATTGCTATTTTTCCCTGAGGAGCAAAATTAGGTCCATTAACAGTTTTTGCAATCTGTTTAACTTTCTTATTTGTATCTTCTATAACCAATGATAAAAATTGGGTAGCCCTTGAGCATGCAACATAAAAATTTCGTTTTTCGCCCGCATCACAAAAATCTTTCTCATCTATATCTATAATAATAACAACTCGACTTTCTAGCCCTTTAAATTTTTTTGCAGTGGTAAAAAGAATAGAAGAGTTATATTTTTCAGTGCTAACGGGAATCCCAGATATCGTATGTATATTATTCATAAAAGACTGTGACTCTGTCTTCAGTGTGAGAATTACTATATCACTAATTTCATATCCATATTCATCTCCAGTGATAATTTTTATGAGTTTAACCAACTGATTTATCGGGTTTCCCTTTGCAAAGACAAGTTTAGTTTTGGGACCATTAATCATTTTACTTTTTTGATTTAACTCTACATCCATTATATTATATGCGGTTAAAGCAATTTCATAAGTGTTTCTACAATTTTTCGTTAACAACAATCTACATTCTGAATTTTCTATCCACTTTGGAACCCCGTTTGTCTGCACTACTTGATTTTTATCAAAAAAAGCTAAAAATCTTCCCTCTTTACATTCCGCGTATGTCTTAAAATAATTTATTTCCCAATCATGGAAATCTTGTGCCTCATCAATGATTATATCTTGGAAACTTAACTCATCTATCAGTATAGTCTCCAACACCTTAGCTCTTATGTCTGCTTTCGACAGATCCCCGTTATATTTACTATAAAAATGAATAAATGAATGTATATTATAATAAGTTACGTTTTCGTAAGGATAGTTTTTCCTCAAATAAATATATAGAAACTTATTAAAGCAGAGAAATAATACTTTATGACCTTCTTCTCCCCATATTTTAGCAGCTTCTTTAGCAATTAATGTTTTCCCGGTTCCAGCAACACCTTGTATCGTTGCAAATCGTTGCTCAGCTATATAGTCTAGTATTCCCGCTTGCTCTTTAGTCAATCTTATGAACTCATAATCAAGCTCACCCTTCTTCGCGGAAGGAGCTGTAATCAATTCGAAGTCCGCTGCTATTGCATCAACAATAGTTTTAAACTCCTCATCTGAAATATTAGCCTTATTCTTGGATCCATAAAATTCAAAAATTCTATAAATCACTGATGAAACATTCTTTAAATCATTAATATCAAGAACAGCTTCCCTTACTTCACGATAGGCAAGAGGAAATTTATCCATTTTATTTGGTGTTATCTCACAACTAGGAAACCATACTGCAACTTCAATAGGAAAACGTATACTCAACGACAAACTTTTGTCTCTTGTATTTCCAATTTCTTCAAGCATCCCCCTATAATGATATGCCCCATCAACAGCTTGAGACAAGGAATCTTTTTTCTTCTTAGGATCCAAAATAAATACATCTTTTGTTCGAGTATTAATCTGACGAAATACGGCTCCACTATATTCAATATCCCCACCTTTTACCTCCAATACGAGAGCCCCAAAATGTTTATTTAAAATCAGAAAATCATTTTCTTTCCAAGTAGCAGCCCATCTTCTGGTTTTCTTCAACCACCTAACCGAATGAAAAACTAAGAATTGATTCCCCAAATTTTCAAGTGCCTCATAAACTCTAAGCTCAGCATATGGGAGCCCAGATAAATCTTCTCTAGTTGGATAAATTGCCATCGCCTAAGCACTCCTTCAACGCCTTAACGTCAATGCTATCTATTCGATATGCTGTCCAACCTCTATCAATATAACCATTAATAACTTGGTCCGCAGTATCTTGTTGGCAAATCAAAGTATTTTTAGAAGGCCATGACATAAGAATATCATCTCCTAAATTTGACTTCTTTATAGTTGTTTTCAAATACTCAGGAATGACAATTCTTTCCCTAGCTAACTTATTAAGGACCACACGATCATTATCATCAAAGAACTGGTGCAAATCCTTCCACGATTTATATTTATAGGTCGAGTAGGATCTCTTGTCATCAACAACCTTATACATCTCTATGTTTGTTTCGAGGTTCAAATTGGATCCCAGTTTATGGAGAACATCATTACCTAAAAAATAATCCTCAATATACTCCCACCGTTCCTCATCAGTATGCAATTCAATAAAAAACTTCTTTAAAATACTTACATCTCTTTCATGTCTTTGTTTAGCTTGATTTACGTAACTATTAGAATAATAAGTATTACCCATTACAATATTTTTTATCTTTTGAGGATCATTTAAACGGATAAAAATTTCCGGCTCCTCACCTCCTAAAATCTCATATGAAATATAATTAAAAATAGAAAGTAATTTTAATGCGATATTTGATTTTTTATCTTTTGAAATACTTATAAAACTTGAATATCTAGTATCATTGCATTGGGTAAATAAACGCACTATTCGAGCTTTGCTAATTGCAGCTCTCATGTGTTCCTTAAAATTACCATAAGCAATCATATATTCATTAATCTTATGCTTAACACATTTTCCATTAGGATCAACTAAATCAAAAAGTGAATTAGCAATAATTTTTGCCTGAGACCTACCATATTTTGTATGAATTACTTCCCCAAATGCTTCTAATGTAAAATAACTTTTTCCAAAATTTTCATGTAAAGTATTCCCAATATATTCAAAATCTTCAAAAATGCTTTCTTGAATTTCACTCAACAATATTTTTTCCTTACGGGCCTCAATATTAACCTTTTGCCTAGGTTTCAAATACTCTCGTATATCCCCCAAAATTTGTTTTTCATCACTTCCAGCAGAGTTATCATTAAAATAATGATACTTAAACTGTGGGAACGAAATTTCTTTATAACGATCCTCCCATATCTGTTTCAATTTAATTAAAAATATATCTCCACAATCACTTATACAGCTTCCATCAGGTTGACGTTCTTCACTTCTCCCACTAGCAATATGCTCAAAATATTTTCCATAAGCATCAAGTACCTGATTTTCATATTCTTTATCTATAACGGCATATGCTTTAGTAAATATCCCCTGCGGTCTAGAGATTAAAACTTTAAAATTATATTTGTCATAGAAATCTTTTTCTAGCATTAATAAACATGTCTTAAGTTTATTAATGCTTTGATTTTCATTTTTACCATTAAATATATAGGTAAAGGATGTGGGGGAAATCAAAAAATTCCGTGATCTATTCTTGTTCTTATAAACATCATAAATTCCTTCAAGTACTTTTCTGATTTGATATTGTCTAATTTGTGACATGCCAAATAAGGTATTCATATACGTCATATCATTATAAAAGAAATCAGTAATAGCTCTCCCCGTCATCTCTTTTTTCCGAGCAACCCGTCCAATCTCTTGAACATAATCACAAAGATTACCAGATACTGCATAATGATACACATTTTTTACATCGTCAATATCTATACCCATGCCAAATGCCTTTGTTGCATATATGATAATTTTTCTACCTACTCTAAATTGTTCAAATACTTCTTTTCGTTTTTCTTTAAAGTTTTCTTCACTCAAATTATCAACATTCCTACCAGTATAAACGCCAATGCGTTGATCTTGTTTTATCTTCCCAAAAGCATCACTACCTCGAGCTGCATCAGACGCTGTTTTAGCATACGGAAAATAAGTAATCGTCTTTTCATTATTATTAAGCCAGATGTTAATCCGCTCAGTCATTTTCTGCGTTTTCATTTCTCTATATTTAGATTGTGATATTTTTTTTTCCTCACACACCTTTATGTCAAAATGAATGTCATCCCGCTTTACATAACCAATAAATTTTATAGGGTTCTCCATATATAGACTGATTATAGTCTCACCAACTGAATCATCTACACCCCCATTAATAGCTGTCGCAGTAAACGCACAAATTGGAAACTTATATACTTTTCTTTTTTTCCCAACTGTTGTCTGAATCTGATTTCTTAATTTATTTATGTATCCACCTAAATACCAATAATCAGGTCTAAAACCTAATCCCCATGTGGTTACAATGTGTGCCTCATCCACTATCAATAATCCAATTTCCCTATCCCCTATAATTGTTTCAATAGAATATGACAAAAGTGTTTCAGGGCTAAGATATAGTAGATCAATTTCTCCCTCTCTTATTTGTTTCAGAACAACCTCTTTATCATTCTGAGATATTAAATCTGAATTAAATGTAGCTACACGATTATAGCCACTTCTAATAAGTTTTTCTTTCTGATCTTGCATTAGAGCTTTTACAGGCTCAATAATAATTGTCAATTTATGATACTGCTTAGCCAGATAAATCGCCGGTATCTGAAATATTATAGATTTTCCCGCCCCTGTTGAGGCAGTAATAAATATATCCCTAAATGAATGCCCTTTTATATCATTATATGCTATTTCTGCTTGACGAATTATTTCTTGAATCAGAGTGGATTGTGATACTTCTATAACCTCTTTATCTATATCGGGGTCTTTGTAAAATTTAATATGTCTAAAACCCTGGAAGTTATCAATACCCATGTCATTTTTAGCAATATCAATAAGATCTTCCCTTATATTGGGGGAATTACCCAAAGATTCATTAAAGTTGACAAGACTAATTCCATACTCACTACAATAAGATTGCAAAGATTTTAAAATACGCTCAGAAGCGATTCCTTTTCCCTGCTTAACACCAATAACAGATGGATTAATCGTTTTAATTCTGGATAAATCTCGCAAATATGTCTCTATATCTTCATTAATGTAAATATCGATATCCGTTCTTTCTTCAGTACTTTTTATTTCCTGATAGTTTTGATAATACGAACTTACTCTCACCGCAAGACCTTGATCATATTCATAATTGTAAAAACTTCCAAAAAAGGTACCATCTATCTCTACCAAATTAGCATAAATATCAAAATATCTTATGCACGCTTCGCTAAGCCCTTTTTCCATCGAATTGGAATCAAGATTCGCTTTTATATCGGATACCACTTCATCAGATATATCAAAAGATATAGGATAATAATCGGGATAAAGATTATTTATATAAATAGTAACTTGTACTCCATCTACATCCATAGCATTATCCACATCTCTTTTAATCAAAGCATATTCTTCATATGTAATCCAAGCTTTATCCCCTTCTTCTAAAGACAATAAGGCCTTCTGTAATTGTCTCCTGAAGGATTTATCAAACTGTAAGACATTTATTTTTTTATAAATATCATTTTCTACTAATGGACGATCTGTCAATAATGATAAAAACGCTTCATCAAATCCTTTGTACACTAATAATTCCATGCCAAATTACCGCCTCTCATAAATTAACATATCAATATTTTAAATACTCACATATTTAAACTAAGTTCTATAATCACACTTATCAAAATTGTCGTATATGATAATTTTTCTATATATTAATAATTAAATTGTAATACAGATGATCTCCTATTTCCACAAAAATATATTCATAAACTTATTTTATACCATATTAAAATTTACCAATATAGTAGTGTAAGAGAACAGGACATATGTGACAAAGAAATAAAAAAATAAGAAGGAACTCTGTTATAATGCAAGTGACCAAACCAACAAGATAACAGGAGACCCTTCTTATGAGACCTATTATAACCGAAGAACTGAGACTTCGTAAACGGATATGTGAATTTGCCATTAAACATGGAAACAACGCAGAGGCAGCTCGGCGTTATCATACGAGCAGACAACAGGTGCAACGATGATTAAAAAGATATGACGGAACCCTAGATTCGTTGCGGCCTTTAAGCCGAAGACCACATACCCAGCCCAACCAACACACGACAGCCGAATTAACAATAGTTCGGCAGATGAATACGCGATATCGTCACGAAAGTCTGGCTCAAGTATACATAGAATCGTGTAAACGGGGATATACTCGTTCATATGGATCTATGTGTAGGCAAATACGTAAGCATCAGTTCACGATAAAAAAGGTCAAGAATTTCCCCAAAAGTAAATGGAAGCCGGACGTAGTATCGTATCCGGGTGAGAAGGTACAAGTGGATATAAAATATGTTCCCCGGAAATGTATCGAGGAAAACCAGAATGAGACGCAGTACTATCAGATTACAGCCATTGATGAATATTCAAGGAAACTAGTAGCGGCTATTGTTGATGAAAAAAGCGTTACCCATACGAGTGAGTTCTTATTGACGTTGGAATCCAAGATGGGATTTAAGATAAGCACTGTACAAACAGATAATGAGCCGGAAATATAACGAAACACTTCTTAATACATTTTTATACTAATCACTATTTTATCAGATTCATACTGATACTTTTTAACCTTTTCATATTTTAGCCTACTCCCAAATCGTATGTTGTGTATATACTTCAAAACGACGCTCCCTATGATCATCGGCAAAGTTCACGTCTATGGTATATCGATTCCACAGTCCGTACGGATGAGTTTGCATTTTAAGGGAAAAGTATTTGTTTCCTTTATTTTCCTCATAGCTGACAGGGGAAAGGGAAAAAATATCCCTCATATCTTTTTTCTTCAACTCGTCGAGAGATAGGCTCGCAATATATCTGTCGTCTATTTTTACTCGATCAAACATCGCATCTCTTGATGACATACCGAAGCGTGTAATAATACAGTCTTTAACATGCCCCTCATCTTCACGAGCCGGCGTCAAGTTCACATATCCGCACGAATTCCCGTCTTTAACAAGCCCTACTGTCTCGCCATAGTAAAAGTGGTCATTTCTCCTGTTTTTAATAATATCGTTCTCTGTCTTTCCTGAAAAGGAAAATCCTTCATCAAGCAAATCTTGTGCCGTCGTTTGTCCGACTACAAGATTATATCCGCCTACCTGAACGACCGGAGCTTTCACGGGAAGTCCCGTTATACTCAATACTAAGGAGCAGACAAAAGCGGACATAAAAATCATGCCCTTCACGGCATTGGCAGCTGCCGACAAGGTAAGGTTATATGCCCACTTTCCCTTAGAGGGAAGCACCATATCTAAGATGATGGACCCCAAGCCTATGACCATTCTCAGGCCGACGACAATGGCAAACTCCGCATATGTCCAGAACAGTACCTTATCATTCGTAAAATACTTGTCCGAGAAAATAAAATATACGAAAACACTCGCAACCAATATCCCGACGATATAGATATTGACTTCATTTAACGCCGCCCTGTCCGTAACGTCTTCATATACATCACTTCCTCGCCCTTTTATGGCATGCCCTACTTTATACATCCACTTAGGCACGTCACGACCCTCTCGAACGGCTACGACAAGGCGAATATACAAAAACACGGTAAAAGATAAAGTAAGGCCGGCTATTATAAAAAATCCCAAACTCGAAAGAAAAAAGTTTATAATACTCACCTCAACTTTAAAAACAAAAACCTCGTGGCTATTTAAGAATAATTTAGAATCCATAGCCCATTTTTAGCCTAGATGCATAAAAATTTCACTATAGAATAAATCGCACTATACTGTCATTTCCTTACACCACGAATCTCTTCATATATGCCCATAATATCGATATGCTGTATACTAACAACATTCAATTTATAATATTTTAAGCTATCCCTTAATGCACATACAATCCTCACTCAAGCTATCTATAAAATGCAATTCTTTCTCTTCTTCAAAGCTCAATACAGTAACATCAAGTGGATAAGAAGTTTTCTGTTCTATATTTTCTATGATCTGGCTCACATTACGAAGCATCTCTGGAAAAGTTTTAGAATACAATAACAAAATATCGATATCATTTGAATGACAATCCTGTTTCAGAATTGATCCGAAAATATACACCTTTTCAAATGCATAAAATATGTCAACATTCATCTTAATAAGTTTAATCAGTTCTAATTTATCTATGTGCCCTAATATAGTCATAAAACTCTTCCTGTGTAAATAATCTAACATCCATCTTTTCAGCTAAAACTCTAGCCTCACTCGATATGCTTTTACTTCCATTCCATCTATGTAAATTTACAATTATAGAATCGGGTCTGGGTGATAATCCTTCCAGCAACACTTTACTTAAACAATATTCGTAAATAAAAGATATAATTACACCATTAACTCTAATTTCCCTTAGCGAATCGACATTTTCATATTCAAACTGTATATTTCTATCCTTCAAATACCTTAAAATAAAGTTTAAACTATCTAGTCTAACGCCAGTTTTACAGAAACAATTATAGTCACTATACAACTGCCTCAATCTAGGGGTATCTGTTAGAAATATTTTTGTTCCATCTTTCAATAATATATAGGGGTTTTTAATTTCCAATATAATACTGTCCAATTTATCTTTTTGCCTAAACATTTTTAATAATTTCTCTAATGATTCTGTAGATGGCATCATGTCGTCTGATACTGGACTAATTCCAAAAATAGAATTTATTTTTTCAGGAAAAAGTACTTCTCTGTACTTCTCTTGATCAGCTCTAGTCTGTTCAAATTCTCTACTATGAAGTATATATCGATCAATGACACTTAGGTTTGAATACTCCTCATTCTCATGTTTTTGGAATAAACTACGGTTATTTTCAAATACTAACCTTAGCTTTTTATTATTAATCAACAATTGAGGCTCAAACTTATCCCACAAGCTCTTCTTATCTTTTAGATAATAGTTCTCATATATTTCGTTATTTTCTTTTAATATAGGTACTACAAATTCTTTTAAACTATCAAATGATGAGAATTTATGACAAAAGAATTTTTTTACGTCTTCTTCTCTATTTTTTTTCCAATGCCTAACCATACTCTCGTCTATAGATCCTACCTTGTCAAACATTTTGTGGCATTTAGGACATAATATTATTAAATTCTCAAAAGAATTATCTTTTGTTTTACAATATGCAGTAATATGAGCTATTTCGATTATATCGCTATCATCTATAAACAAATCTGCTTTGCAGTCCGGATTCATACATCTACCCATACACTCAGCCCACAACTTACGTTTTACAGACTCTCCAATTGATTTTCTATTCAATTTTTCTCACTCCTCCTATTTCCGTGGCTCTCAATACCACTTCGCTAAGAAAATAACTAATTCAAGTCCCAACCATACACGGTAAAAGATAAAGTAAGGCCGGCTATTATAAAAAATCCCAGACTCGAAAGAAAAAAGTTTATAATACTCACCTCAACTTTAACTATTTACCCTGTTATTCAAAATATGAAAAAAACGGCTATCGCTTCCTTACCGGCAAGGCGACTGCCTCAATATGGCTCGATTGCTTCATCTTGATGTCGAGTGTGTAGCCAAATTCGCGGTCGTTCGCGAGAATTTATCAAAGCGTATTTTTGCCTTAAAACACACCGTTTTTTACCCTTGTCCGTTCTCGGAAACAGGTCAAAGACCTTGCGCCTACCTATAATATGCAAACCCGCAGATTTGCCGACCGCTTCAAGACTTCGCTCTGAGGGAACAAGTCCGAAATCCCATCGTCTCAACCTTAATTCTTCCCATGACAGAATTTGTACTTTTTTCCGCTTCCGCATGGACATGAATCATTACGTCCTATCTTCTTCGACCAGTTTGCTCTTTCCTGAACCATAAGTGGTATTTTGCCATCATACATAAGAGAAAGTTCTCTTAGTCGATACAGGTATTCTGAAACACCCAATAAGGCCTGAAACATGTGCATCGCTTCATTTTCAAATTCGAGAAGGTATTCCGTTTTCTTTATGGTTCTGTCTTTTGGATTTGGAATGTAAGTAATAACCTGACTCACCGCATCATATTCAACATCATTGTGTCCAATCGCATTTCTCAGTTTTGCATTTACTACAACATCCAAGAAATCGGTATAGACTTCTGTGTTCAAGCAAAAATGATACCTTGATGCCTTTGTGAGATTTATATAACCCTCTAAAGAAGATACATTCTCTTCCAAAGGATTCATCGAATTCGCGTCAGCCCTGTATTTTATGTTATTAAGAGCGACCGGGATAACAAGCAAATTACCAAGGGCTTCATAAACATCCAAATAGAACTGTTTTACACTATCAAAGCTACTTGTTGTCGAGCCTTCAACTTCAAAATCAAAAGAATCATCTTTGCAATACTGTAAAGCGAGAGCAGGAATGAGACGCTGGTATATTTTTATAAAATCATCATAGACCTTATATATCAAATTCTGTAGCTCCTCAAGATGATAACCATCATGTGAATTTAAGAAGTCTACTAAGCACTTCAGCTGAACAGAGTCCAGTTTCATAATTTCTACACTAAAAGAGAGATTATCCAAGATGTCTTTTTTGAGTGCAGAATAAAACCCATGAACCTCAATCATATGAACAGCTCTCAATATCTCAGACTCATCTCTGCACTGAAAGTATTGTCCGGAGAATTCTTTTTGTATTTCCTGAACAAGATATTCACTGTTGCTTCTGAAGAGGTCAATGATTCTTTTATAGCTCTTCCATTTCCTTTCTGTTGTATTCAGCTGTAACACAGATTTCCCGAACTGTTCATATGAATCATCTGCCTTCATACAGTTCATATAACGGATAAACGGAGTAATGACTACTTCTTCCAACTCCGCTGCTTTGCCTTGTTTCACGGTCGGAAATTCACCAGAGCATTCAACCATGTAATCAGCTTCAGCATCCGGGATTTCATCCGCATTGTCAAAAGAAAACTTTAGCCCCGGTCGGTCTTGTTCTATCTTAACGCTGCCAGATAAGGAAGTACCACATTTACCGCAAGCCACAACAATAGGATACTCTTCTTGCCATCCAACCTGTAATCGGACTTTGGTAATACTTCCGCAAACCTGACATTTTATAAATGTATTAAAAACCATGCATTTTCTCCATTCATATTATCAAGCATTAAATCGCCTCAACCTTTGACGGCTCCGCAAGTGCATGGGATTTCATCGTCGTAGCCTTAATATGCCTCTGCTGGGATCGATGATCCTTCTCTGACAATCTTGATTGTTCTATCATCAGAAATCAGTGCTCCTCGTCCTGAGCGGACTATTGCCAATCTACCGTTATATACGGCGCAATCACATTGTAGAACTTCTTTGACCATTCTGAATGGAACTTTGCCATCTGCGGCCAGTCATCCTTGTTTTCAATGCTCATGTTATCAAGCTGAATAAACACCTTCGAGGATTTGATATCATCTCCACGGTTCCACTGAAGCACCGTTCCCAGCTTCGATTCAATCTCGCTCTTGTGCTGGTAAAGAGCATCAAACGCAGCTTTATTCTCTGATCTCTCCGCTCTGGCAAACACGACCTCTGAACGTGCAGAGTCAAAATTCGCAACACAGCAGAGGTAGAAACCCCCAATGCCAAAGAAGCCGTTTATCCAGTTGTCCGTACTCGGATTTACATTGCTGAAAGAGCTGGGATTACCATGAGCCTCATGGATTTGTATTAAGGCATACGTCTAGTAACGTTTTCTGATCTCAAACCTCGTTTCAGAGGAATCACCGCTTATACTGAGATGCTCTCCAGTCATAGATAACGCTGTCGTGATCCGGTCAAAATGGTCGATGATCCAATCAAATATTTTCGGCTGCTCTGCTGGATTGAATACATCAGCCTTCTCCTCAATAACGATGGAACGTGTTGTACCAGTCGATTTTGAGTATTTTCAATTTATGTTCTCACCAAATTCGGTCTCAATCTGATCTTTTAATTCTTTCAGACGATTATAGGTATCCACATTATAGGTGTAGATGCTCATCTTGATTCGTTTACCATAGGGAATGGAAAAGAATAAGTGATAACCGTTCGCGCCTATGTGTACATCGTAATATGTTCGACCAGCAGCTTTCTGTTTTGCTATATCGCTTGATCTGCCGTGCTCATTAGCATAGTTTATGAATGCTGTCTAGAATTGCAGTTTTTGATCATCTCCGGCGCCTTCTGCACTTTCCTCGGATTCCGGTACGTTTACCGATACTTCCTCCAACTCCTCCGGGATTTCTCGTCCATCTTTGACGAACGAAATGCCGATCAGCTTTTCCAACTGTTCCTCGTCGAATTGCAGGTTCCAGCGTTCCTGCATGAAAACGAGGAGCTTTTCAGTTCTGCTGTATATCTCAAATGCAGTCCAATCCTGCAGCTTGGACACCTCTATCTCTGAGTGAGATCCATTCTCGTACCCGCGACGTCCTGTGGTTTTGGAATGCTTCTTATCCTCAAAACTATCATTCTGCAAAGCCGAGTTTACGCTCTGAGACAACGGCAGAAGGTTCCCAAGTGCTCCGGAAAGCATCTTGATTTCTGAATCCTTAAACTGCCGGTATATATTACGCCAGTAAAACCTTGTCGGTGTCTGAGGGAGAATATGCTCGACAGACACTTTATCCTTCTCGGACTTTGTAAATATTGACCACGTGCAGAACCGATCTATATTATTTTTCTCTGCTAGCTTAGCCTCATATTCATAAAAGAAGTATCGCAGACTGTTCCAGTCGTAGTAGCCATTCCCTGTTGAGAAATATTTCTCAATTCTGGTAACAAAGTTCTGCGTGGCAAAATCGATATTGTTCGTAGTCCTGTCATATATTTCTTTGCAGAGCTCATCAACGTCCGTTTCTTTCACATACACCTGACGCGCAGCTCGATAATAATCACTGCTGCCATAGGATGCATTGAAATTACCCAAGCGAAATGCAACAAAGATAAAGCGCTCAACAGCTTCAAAGATTTTAACTCTGCTGTTCGCAGAAATATCCCGCCGACTGATGACCGCAGTGACCAGCGGCCTAAAATGACCGATTCCGATACGGTTAAGCCTATCGACTCGTTTTTGCTCTTCTGGCGTGAGATTAACACTTTCATACGGGAAATAAGTGTCATACCAGTACTTCGCCATATCTTTGAGGCTATTGACATAGTCCTCGATTTCTTTCGGCTGGAGTTTTGATACCTCTATGATTTCCTGTTCTTCTGTTTCAGTAACTTCCGTGTCGTCTGCATCAGTGACATCATCGCTGTTAACCGACTCGGCCTCTGTCTCAACCAGAACGGGTGCCTTTTCAAATATGCCCTTTGACGAGAACTTGCTCAACAAGAATTTGATGTAGTCATCACCACGTTTACGGGAATACCTGAAGTAGATAATCCAATGGGCACGCAAAAAGTCATCATCGGAAAGAGGAACACTCTTGTTCCTACCAAGCTGATAGTAGACTTCCTTCCAAGCGTCATTTATCTTCTTACGGAGGGCAGACTTGTCCTTTTCGTCAAACACCTCATCATCATAAAGCGTGGTCAAATAGATCAGTCTGTTTTTCAACAGTTCAAGATTCGTCAGCTTCTTGCCACGATTGTTCATGGTCTCGAAAGCTACAAATACATCGTAATCATCGTCGATTTCATGGAGATTAAACATCAGGCGCTGGGTGAGCTTCTTATACAGAGTATTTACTGCCTCAAGTCCGCCTTCTCCGGACTCCTCATATAGCTTTCTGATGTTCTCTGCAAAAAAGTTCTTTGCAAACTTCAGATTCTTTGTATAGTAGGTCTCATTCACTGCGCCGGAATACGGCTCATCGAACACCTTATATTTCATGTATTCCGTGCTGGGATTATCGACCTCATAACCAAAAAGGTATGTTGTTACTACTCCATTCGGCGGTCTTTTTCGGCAGATGTATTTTGAGACGATCTCTTCGATCGTTTCATACCCCAGCGTGATTTCCTTATCAGACTTGCCCTTGTTCTCATCCAAGCCGCACACGAATCCCACAATCTCGTTCAAGAGAATGACAAACGTGGTGATGCGCTGCTGACCATCGACTATATGGCAAGGCTTATATCCGTTCTCGACCAGCCACAAGTCCTCGCTCCAGCTGACGGTCTCCTTGCTTTTTAGAGGCTTAAGGGACAGGAGACCTGTATAGTGATAGCGGTCAGCCTGAAGATTTACAAGGTCATCCCAAAAATCCACAAACTGTTGCTGCAACCATGCATAGCCACGCTGATAGTCCGGTATCCGGAATAATCTATTTTGAAAGAGCAGCGACAATGGCTGCAGCTCATTTGCCATAATGGAATTCCTCCTTATTCGATAACTCCATCCGTATCAAAGATGTGATCGAGTTCGTCTGTATTTATTGCATGAGAGACTTTTTCTCGAATAGCTGTTTTAGACATATCCAGCCTTTTGAACTTGTGGTTTCCGGCTGCATCTTTACTCATACGAATTAGCTGAATTCTTCCCACACCCGGATTCTGTTTTGCGTACTCTGCAAATCCTTTCGCTTTCCCAAGATTGTCCTTGAAATCAGGATTATGCGGCTCAAGAATATCAACGACATATCCAAGTACACGATCTTTTCTTACTACAATGAAATCTGGATAGGTAGGCTTTGTTTCGCCATCGATTTCGTAAGGAATGCAAAGCGCCCATGAGCCTCTGGATGGATTACGAATCCAGCAGACAAAGTCTTCTCGTTTTTCTTCTTCTTCAATAACTCCAGCTTCCCAAGTATTCAACTTCATCGTTGCAGTACCGGTTATGTCACTAACAAAGAGATGATTCCTATATTCTTTGCCTCCCACTTCATGTGGCACCTGAATTGTCTCCGGCAAACGGAAATTGTGCTTGCTTACAGGATCACCATCGGAAACGATACTATCATACTCTTTACGAATTTTCTCTGAATCTATAGTTGCAATATATCTGCGATAATCGTCATTTAATCCATGAAAGCGAGTCTCCGCATAAGAATGCAATCGGTTCATGCACTCTTCGTCTGCTACAAAAAGAATAACATCAACTTTAAATGCCGTCAGATCAGACATATCCATATACTTGTTTCCATAGGCCATGCCGATACCTTCTCGACCGAGCTTTACATCCGCAATCTGGAACTGCCTCTCTATATCAGTATCGGTCGTCGTGAACATATCATGCACCGAATAGTTGTCCACGGTTTCTCCAAAGGCATCAAAAATCTGGGTCGCCAGTTTGAACTGCTTGACCTGCTGAACAAGGTCGTCATATTTCCCATCTGCCTTGAGGCCTTCCACATAGCTGTGGATCATCTCAACAATCTCATCCTGAACCTCCCGGATCGCCTCACGGTGCAAGTTAGACATCGTAAGAAGATGCGCCATCCTATACAGAGATTTTAGGTAGTCATTGATCCTAAGCGCTCTGACGTTATAGGAAAGCAAACCTGCATCATTTATAAACTTCATAACCTCTTCACGGTCAAACAGATCTTCCTCTTCAGAAGTTTCCGTCTGAACCGCCTGCTGACTTCCCGCAGCATTATTCTCGGACGGTGTTGCCGTGACAGATGACGGTGATGTAACCGATGCAGGCTCAGCAGGAGCCGTTGTATCTGCGCTCGACTGTGTCTGGACTTGTTCTGTCGTTTCTGTTTGCTGAGCTTGTCCACCAGTGACTTGAGGCTGTGCTGTCGGAGTCGAGTCGACAGCTGGCTCTGCTACTCCGGCAAACTGCTGTTCGCCTGCGTTCTGCCCAGAGAACACATCGAATAGAGTCATCTGTCCCGGCGTCTGCTGCTCTTCCTTTTTCTTCTTCAGTCTGACAGTCAGCGTTTCAAATTTCTTTCCGGACAAGGACTCGCCATAAATATCGGTCGGGATATCTCCGCCTTCTGTACTCTGCAAGGCTTCCACAATGTCCTTGACGGTATCCTCATTGAAGTACGGCAAATAGAGATGCACGTCGTTCAAAACGTCGTCCACCTGAATATGCATCTGCATCGGCGTTCTTACCATTCGACCGAGAAGCTGCGCAATATATGTGGCATCGTTTGCATGCTTAAAGGACATCATGGTCTCTGCTCGCGGACAATCCCAGCCAGTAGAAAGATTCTCTTTAAAGAATACCACGCGGATATTTCTATCCTCAGCAATATTGGAAGGTTCCTCATAGCGCACATCGAGTCCATTGACAGTCAATGTGGCAGTAGTGCCACCGAAAGTATGAACTACCTGTCCGCTTTCCAGCTTGAAGCCGGTACGTTCCTCAATCTTTGCAATGCAGTCGTCCAGATTAGTATCCGTCAGAGCATCACCGGTTCCATTCAAAACCTGAATGATCAGGATAGGATTTACATAGGCGTAGTGCTGCTCAAAGCAATACTGCGTCCAATGCTCCCACTTTTCTTTCCAATCATCCGCAGCGGCCTGCAAAATGGCCATATCATTATTGACTGTGCCTTCCTCCGGATAGGTGATAACGATCCTATCCTTCAAAAGGCCGGAAGCTCGCACCTCATCCGTCGTCACGATAGATTTGTGAATTGTAGAGGATATGCCTTCGACCAGCGCATTGAATCTCTGCGTGGTAGCGGACATCCCGATGACAACCGGCATGGGCGCAATGCCATCCGAATCACTGCCCTTGATGAACTTCTGCATGATCGTGGTAGCCTTGCTTGCCTCACGTCCCTGCATGCCACGGTGCGCTTCATCGATGATAAAGTACAACCGGTCGCTCTTTTCCCGGACAGTATTCGCAAGCGTCTGCCAGATCGTATAAGTCCTGCCATCGCCATTTTTCGTGAGTTTGGAGGTAACCGACAGCTTCTGCGTATTCAGGAAATAAACATGCCCGTCTTCAAATACCTCTTTATCAAAAGATTCCTCAGAAACTGTAACGCACTGCGACAACTTAATCTTATCTGCCTTGGAGTCAATCTTTTGCTTTGACTGCTCATTAAGTTGAGGAGAATCCGAAAGCCAGACGATGATTGCATCTGGCTGCTCCATATACCATTCATCACCGAAAAGAATAGCCTCAATCAGTGCGGACATGATGATGGTCTTTCCAGCTCCAGTCGGTGCAGTAAAAGAAACCACCTGCGGTGCATGTGTTCTATGATAACTGCCCATTGCCTCCGCAGTCTTCATACGGATATCAGCAAGAGCTCTCTTCTGAAAAGGGAATAAATCTACTCTCATGGTTACCTCCCTGTGTTGATTCTGAAATTATCCAGATAGTCTCTATAAAGCTGATAGCAGTCTTTACCATCGTAAGTACGGATCATCGACCGGTATGCTGTTTCTGAATCCGTCACAATGAAAACTGTCTGGATTTCTGGATGCTGACTTAACTCAGCATCGAACTCGGAATAATATATTTCATCTACCAAAACTGCCAACCTGTTCTGTGGCAAAATCAGCATGTTCGGGAGATCATCATTGTCAATAGCCGGGCACTTACCAATGGCTCCTCCTTTCATCCAGAGCACTGGAAGCAGCTCTCGGAACTGCCTGCCGAGAGCAACGGATGTTTTGTCGAGGAAGCTCAGTTTGAAGAAGACCGCGTTTGTCTTGAAACCATCTGCCATTTTCATCTCTGCCAGCGAAGGTGTATCCGGCATCTTTACTTTTTTGTATTTACCGTTTGCTTCCTCGTCTGGTAAATATCTATCGTGGTATGTCCCATAATCTCCGGACAATGGTTCGCCTGAAATGTTCTTACCCCTTATCGTACATATTGTTCTGGGCCACGTTACATTATGTGCTATGCCCAAGTTCTCCCATTCCTCATCTCCGGGCTTTTTCCCAGCTTTAGAGAGTCGTTTTTGCTCATCGTCAGAGACCTCATTGTTCGTTACCATAATGCAGCGACGATTACCATTATCCATTGCATTTAACAAATTGACCGCATGCAAAGTTGTACCTGAGCCCGCAAAAAAATCCACTATCAGAGCATTGGGCTTATATGCCGTACAAAAATACAAGCAATCCATTACAGCGTAAACGGACTTAGGGAAAGTGAATCTTTTCTCTCCGAATATATTGCCAAGTAGACGAGAACCATATTGGGTTGAATCGTGAGATGCTGTCTTCCAAATATCTCCCGGAACGGCAAGTACATATTCTGTATCAATATCATCTACCAGTATTTCGTTATTAACACCGCGCCCACTAATTTCAAATTCTCCATTTACAACCTTCGCAAATTCAGCACGTGCCAAACGATATACTGTAAACCCTCTACGGCTATCGCCTCCAACTTTAACTCGCCCTTCTTTCAAACCATCTATTAGCGTCGTTGTAGACCACTGCCAACGTCCCTCAGATCCATCGTTCCTGATGGGAAGTAGGCAATAGAGCCCTTCAATCTGAGGAGCATCTGATACTCCTTCCGGCAGGGGTTCTCCTACTTTCTCAATTTTTCCGCTTTCAGGATTAATGTAAATAGGATAGAATCCTCCCGGAGAGTCTTTTCTTGTCGCACCAGTCCCAGAGCGTTTCAACAAATCCCATCGGATATTTCCAGTATGAGTCCTTCCTCGATCAGAAACCCATTCTCGATTAATTTTTACTCGTTGTGGAGATGCTTCTCCAAAATAAAGGAAAAAAATGTATTCACCACTTCTGCCAAACTCACCAGCTCTTGCTACGATAGCCGGATTGATCATTGTGCTTATCATCTGTATTCTTGCTTCAGGGAATAGCTCCTCAAGCAAGCAACCCAAGTGTAAGTATTCTTTTTCATCGATAGTAATGATCATGACAGAATCATTTGGATTCAACAGTTTTTTAGCTATTCTTAAACGTTTCTCCATCATAGAAAGCCACTTGCTATGCCGATATGTATCATTTGAATCAACGTAATCGTTGTTATACTTCCAGTCTTTTGCACCGGTGTTATAAGGCGGATCAATATAGATACAATCCACCTTCTCAGCATAAAGATATTCCAGAAGCTGAAGCGCATGATAATTGTCCGCCTCTATCAGGGTATGCCAAAGCCCACTGTCAGGAGCATTCTCCACAGTGTCAATCGGTTTCAGAGTAGGATAAATTGGCTCACCGAATTCTGCTATCGCAACAATCTCATCCAGCCTGAAGGTCTTTTGTTCATGAGTCTCACGCCGGTCGCAAAGCACGTCATCACTGTCAATCTTCATAACTGTATAAATATCACTGACATACCCTGTCTTCAGAGCGACCTTGGAGCCAACACGAATCGGCACGTCATAAAGCGGCGTGCACTCCGGCAGATGTTCTTCAAACACTAATCCGAACTTCTTCTGCTTCAGTAATTTATTTGTTTCCTGCAAGATTCTCTCCTTGAGTGCCGGATCGTCAATCTGCTGAATCAGGTCTTGTAATAATGCCATAACGCCACCTCATTCTTCCGTTATTGTTTTTTCCTTAATATGATAATCAATACCGTGCTCCTGACAGAAGGAAATCACTTCTGTTGCGCACTCATTGTAAAAATGCCTATGCCCTTCGTAGGCGTTTGCTACCTTACTATAGTTCGTTCTCCCGAAAATGATCCGATCTGTAAAAGATACCTCTTCCAGTATTTCATGCAGATTCTGTTCAACCATGTTCGGTGTTGGATACGGTTCCATACTTACCCATGTCTTACAACCGGCATCATGGAGTGCTCTCAACGCTGCCAGTCGATCTGCGCAGGAAGCAGCGCTCGGTTCCATCTGTTCCCTATAGGCTTCATCCAGAGTGATCAGTGTAATCCCATATTTGTTTTCCGGAGAAAGCTCCGCCAATTCTATAGGTAACAGTCCCTTTGTTAGCGTAGTACATTTGATTCCGGCCTCGTTCAGCTTTCGGATAGCCGCAATGCTCATCTGGGACACCTCTGGATATCCTTCCATGAACGGATCTGTGGTAAAGCAAAGCTGCACAGACTGAATCTTATCTCTGAGCCTCGGTATCTCTTTATCCAGCAATTCAAGCGTGTTTGATACAAGCACCGGCTCAAGCCAGCTCTCATAATCCTTTATTTGCCCGAATCGCTTCTTCATTAGGAATGCATAACATGGATATTTGCACCCATGAGCGCAGCCCTGCACGTGATTCATTGTGTAGTCACCATACTCTACCCCTGTTTGATAAAGCATGGATTTTCGTTTTATCGTCTTCAAGTTGTTTTCATCCTCCGCCTACTTGTTCTTCAATATGTAGTCTGCCATCCGCAGTGCAAGTCCCTGCGCTTTCAGGCTTTTACTCGCAATGGCAAAGCAGAATAGGAACATCGGCGAGTTCCTGCTGTTCCTGAAAATCCGCGCATGCTTTGACACGCATGGAAAGATCGTCCCAAGCCGAGCGAGGATATACTCCTTTATGTGATCTGGATTTGCGTCTTTAACCATCCGCTCGCCATCGCTCTGTCCGGGCTCTGGGAATAGGTCAAAAAGCGTCATCTGAGGATCTTTCTTATAGAATTCCTCTCGCCATCCGGAATCTCCAAGCAATCGATCTATGCAATCCTCCCATTTATCGTACTTTCCGTTTTTCGGCAGCATCCGTTCAAGTGCGGAGAACGGAAACAGGTACCATACATCTATTGATTTCGTCTTTGCTACATTTTCAAGCGTAGTCCAATTTACCTGCGTCGCATACGGATCTAAAAACAGCAATCCTCTGTTAAATCTCCAATCTACATTGCTAATAATCTCCGCAAGCTTATCGTTCGCATCGCCGCAAAAAATCGTCACAATTCGTCTCATCTGCGGGAACTCGGAGTTTATCATATCTTGAAGTTCTCCCGCCTTCTGAGAGTCCGCTTCTATAAAATAGTAGTGATCGAACTTCTTCTCAGACGCCAGCGCACATTTAGCTGAGCCCACAAGAGACTGTCCGCCGTCGCTGGTTTCAATCTCGCCGGTTCCAGCAAAGGCGTCTATATAAATCTTCTTGAACTTCTGGTTTTGCAGTGCAATCAGGTATGCGTCCAGATAGCTGGTGAAGATATTCAGCTTCTCCTCAGTCCAATTGCCACCAAATTTCTGCGACGTTGCCATAAATTCCAATCACCTCATCTATATTAAACTCTGTCTCATGAAGAGAAAGAAATCACCGTTTCCTTCTTTCCTGTATCAAGATTCACAATCTGTTCGATCTTCGCGTCAAAGAGACCCGTGAGATGACTCTTTATCTCATTACGAAATCCCTCTGAAGGGAAAATCGGATGGTTATCCAAAAGTTCCCACATCTCATCAAGAGGCACTTGCTTGCGGTCTTTGAGGCAGCGCTGTAGATATTTCACGATGTCGATAACATGCAAACAGCTTTCATCTTCCTCTTCTGTGATCTCTCCGAAAAGGTTGAATGACAGCTGCCTGTTCTCAACCGAATGTTTTGTAGAGGACTGCGCACCAAAAACTTTCCAAGCACTCTTCTTGTAGAGCTTAAAGCCCTCTTTGTTGCTCGTGCAGTGAATCAGATTGTAGACGAGCGAATTCTGCGTGTTATAGAACGGAAATGCCGATACATAGTATCTGCGGGCACCTTTCAGTGAATTTATGATCTCCTCCACTCTGGCCTCATAGGCCTTCTTGTCACTTCCGTAAGGCACCAACTTCTCAAAGTCTTCCAGATAAGTGTTCTCATACTTTGCCTTGGTCGTTTTCTTCTTTGCGCTTGTGATCGCCCGCACCGGATCTGAAACCATGTGATTAATCATAACTTCACCCCAGTTTCGGAAAAACGGCAGAAGCGCTTCCCAATCGATAGTCGCATCATACGGATCGTAGAACAGGAAATAGTGCAGGTGCCCGGTTACATATAACTGTGACCCGATAGTTCGGAGTAGCTCGTGCGCATCACTGCAGGACGTTACAATCTTAAAATTGCGCTCATCCTGTGGAAGATGCTTTTTCAGCTCATCTACGCGCGCTTTATCCTTGTCATTTAAGTAAATGTGTATATTTTTCTCCGTATAGGATCTTGCTGCTTCCCTAAGTGCTTCTGAAACACGTACTGCTGTACCTTTCACCAATTGCCCAGCATCGTCGGTGTATACACCGCTGTTGCACATGCAGTCTATAAAGATCAACCCATTGCAAGACTCAGTCAGTAGCAACTTCTGTGCCCACGATTTAATATATTCCTCAATTAACTCAAATTTCTTGATCGTATGAGGACTTGCTTTACTGATTACGACTTTTTTCCTGCCGGACATCATATCACTCCTCAAGTAGTTTCATTTTCTTCTGTGGGGATTAGCTCCATGATGTCCCCAATATCACAATTCAGCGTTTTACACACTTTCATTAGAACTTCCATGCTTACTGTCTCTCCCTTCGAGAGCTTGGTTACCGAAGCCCAGCTTATCCCGGCAGCTGCCTGCAAATCTTTCTTCTTCATGTCTTTGTCAATCAATATTTTCCATAATTTTTTATAACTAACTTCCACGGTAGTCACCTCTCGATTTTCAAAAACGTGATTTTTGCCACTGTACTTCCACAGTATAGCACAAAGCCTTTAAGAAATAAAGAGTTATTCTTCACATAGGCAAGAATTTTCTTTCGTTTGTATTGAAAAATTAGTGGGTTTGTGTTATACCATATCTATGTCCTCAAATTTTGTGTCCAAGAAAGGGAGTCTGCCGGCCGTGGGAACGTATAACAACGAAATCGAGTAGTTTATATATACTGTGTGCTACCGCCCCATGTGGGAGGCAGCTTATACATACATTGCAGAGCATCCTTATGCTCTGAATTTATCTTACTCCAGAATTCAGAATCCGGATTCTGCCATGCTTGAGGACATGATCCTCGAATATACAAAGAATATCCGAATAGATGAAGATAGCCTTCTGTTTGACGCAGTCGTAAGCTGCACAATCAATCTGACCGAAGACACATACAAAGGCACCGCATCGCACGAAACAAGTCAATGGCTCGTTCTTCCCTGTGTGGCGGTCGTAACCGATAAACTCGAATCTGTTACTGTTATGAATATCTCTGGGTACACCTCTGGCCAACCTCGCAAAACGGATGGTCATGCCGTCTCGAAGAACATAGTCCCGATCTTATACAAAAAGGATCTGGATGATGAAGCCACAACTTTTCTCCAGCAATATTTCCCGGAAGCACTGGAAAAGCCAATGGCCGTCCCTATTGCTGATATTGCAAAAGATATGGGACTTGAAATTATCCATGGCAATCGGATCACAGATGATTTCAGTGTTTTTGGAGAAATATACTTCACTTCAGGGAGGGCAACCATCTATGATCTTTTTAAGGTTTCAAAAACAACAATCGATGTAAAGCGCGGCACCATTTTGGTAGATGCCTACACCTTCTGGGAACGGAATCTTGGGTGTGTCAAAAACACAATTGCCCATGAAGTCTATCACTGGTATAAGCATCGAATGTATGCCGCGATAAAACACGTTCTCTATGGTCAGGACTTCGTTGCATGCCGCTGCCCTTCCAACATGGCATATCCTCAGAAGGATGAGGAGTGGTCTGATATCCAACGTATGGAGTGGCAGGCAAACAATATGGCTTCTCGCATTCTCATGCCTTATCGTACTTTCCGAATGAAAGTAGAAGAGCTTCTACAGGCATATGATTATGAAAATAGTCCACTAAAACCAACTATTCTCACTTCCGTTGCCGAGGAACTGCGCGAGTTCTATGGTGTGTCCCGTCAATCAGTATTGATTCGTATGATGGAAACCGGCTACAAGGACGCTGCTATCATCTACCAGTATGACGAAGAATCTCCATACCACGGGTACTTAGACCAGCGATATGCATTCTATGCATATCGCACCAGCAGCGAATTCCGCAACCTTATTGATTCTGGTCTTTTCCGATATGTGGACGGATATTTCGTTATCAACGACGAACAGTACATCGAGCGTAACAATGAGGGCAAACTGACCTTTACTGATTATGCATGGGCAAATCTGAATGAATGCACCCTGCAATTTACATGGCAGTCCCTGCGAGCAGACGAGGCAGAAAAGCACTTCCCATTCGAGTTGCTTCACCGTGAAACCGGAGAGCGCAAAACCTCAAAATATGATTCTAAACAAAGCACCTCCGCTGTTCAGATGTCCGAAGCGCTGCAAAAGAAGCGCGAAGAATTCGAGCGCCAGAGTGCCGCCAGAAAGATAACTGGTGTGAATAAAACCTGCTGGGAGGTCATTTTTGAGATCGTGCAGTCTCGCGGACTTAGCAAATCACATTTCTGTTCTTTGACAGGTCTCGGCGAAGAGGTGTACCGAAAGACCGAGAAGAACATCGACACAAAGCCAAGTCTGAGAACGATTGTCGCTATAGGCAGAGGACTTGACTTTGATATCGGAACAACTGAAAAGCTGTTGCAGCTTGCAGGGCATGCATTTGATGAATCTGACGAGCATCAAGCATTAAAATATTGCATCACAGGATTCTCCGGGATGACTATTGATGATGCAAACGAGTTTCTTGAATCATACAATTATGAGCCGCTCGGCTCCAAACAACGCCTGTAAGCAGGCCTAATATACCGCACTTCCGCCATGGAGGTACGGTTTTTTTTAATTTTTCCGACTCGCCGAGTCGGATTTTTTTATGTCTATATTCCTTACTATCACTGTCTTTTCACAATATCTGTACCCTATTCAAAACTTAGAAAAGCGCCTATTTTAAGGCATTTTCGCGACTCGTCGAGTTTTCTGGTTTTTCTCTTTCCAAACTAAAATGTAATTAGCACGTGGGAGCTATCTGCGCAGGGTGTTTCCGGTTCCATGTGACTACCTATGACAATCAGAAGACCTATTTCATCTACATTCGCAGCACTGGCGAGAGGGTGCCGGTCACCAGGGAACAGCACGACTCCTTCTATAAGGAAGCTGACCGCATCCGCCACAAGGAGCAGGATCACGGCAGGTGTATGTGCCCTTACCGCTTCATCTGGAAATGCGACGGTGACTGTATCGGCTGCGAATATCACGCGGCAGGCGATACCACTTCTTTGGATCAGCCTCTCCCTGATGGCAACGGTACCCTCGGTGACTATATCCCGGACAACAGCAAGCCGATGGATGAAGTCATCGCCGACCGTATGTTGCTGGAGCAGCTATTTTCCAGACTGCGTGAGCTCGACCCGGAGGCTGATACAATCATTCAACTTTGGAAGGATCACCCGGAGGGAATCTCCGACCGGGCAATCGCCAGAGAGCTCGGTCGCCCGCAGAAGACCTTCGCGGATCAAATGAAGAAGTATCGTACTGACCTTCGCAGGATCACAGACGACAAGTAATACAAATACCACGAACCACACCCTTTCCGGCCACTGTCCCTCTCTTGGATGGTGGTCGGGAATTTTTTATAAAATCCTCCGCTCAAATCGACAGTTCATCTCCAGTGGAAGGTGAAGGCAAGAGAACACTGCCTTCAGAAAGCGAGGTGAACAACAGATGATTCGCAGTTACGCAGACGCCGGCGGCAACGTGAACGAGGAGATCAAGCTCCTAAATTCCATCAGTCGCGTATCCGCCAGACTGGCAAGGAACCTCTCACTCCTTGTCGCAAGCCAATCGGAGGAAGAAGGAAAAGAAAATGTCAAAGATGGCAGAAATGGCACAGACCATCGAAGAGCTCCGCACCGCTGCTGCTTCTATTAATGCCGCAGCCGACTGGCTCTACCAGCAGTTTTCTGGTGATGACGATGAATCGAAGGCAACTGAGGCTCCCGCCAAGAAGGAACCAAAGCCTGAACTCAAGCTGGAGGATGTAAGAGCCGTCCTTGCCGAGAAGTCCCGCGCCGGTCATACCGCAGAAGTACGCGCCCTGCTTAAAAAGTATGGTGCCGCAAAGCTCTCGGAGATCGATCCGGCAAACTACGAAGCCCCGATGAAGGACGCGGAGGTGATCAGCAATGGCAGCTAAAGCACACGCAATCCTGTCCGCATCCAGTTCTGACAGGTGGCTGCACTGCCCGCCATCGGCGAGGCTTTGCGAAACCTAGAGGATAAAGGAAGCGACTACGCTGCAGAAGGCACCGACGCTTATGCTCTTGGCGAGTACAAGCTAAAGACCGTGCTGGGACTACCTGCCGACGATCCAACCGACAGCCTCAAGTGGTATTCCGAGGAAATGGAGGATGCTATCTCTGGCTATGCCGAATATGTGCTGGAGCAGGTCGAAGCCGCCAAGGAAACCTGCACCGACCCGGTAGTTCTTATCGAGCAGCGTGTAGACTTCTCCCGCTGGGCAGAACAAGGCTTCGGAACCGCCGACTGCATCATCATAGCTGACGGTACGCTCCGAGTGATCGACTACAAGCACGGCTTAGGCGTCTTGGTCTCTGCAAAGGAGAATCCGCAAATGCAGTGTTACGCCCTCGGTACTTTGGAGCTTTTCGATGGCATTTACGACATCGATCAGGTATCCATGACTATCTACCAGCCGAGGCGTCAGCACCTACGAAATCAGCAAGGACGACTTGTACCGCTGGACGGATGAAGTCTTAAAGCCCCCCGCAGATTTGGCTTTTGCCGGTGACGGGAACTTCCTGTGCGGTGAATGGTGTAGCTTCTGCAAAGCTAAGAATGAGTGCCGCACCAAAGCTGAGGCAAATCTGAAGCTCGCGAAGCATGATTTCATCCCTTCTCTGCAACATCCTGATTGGATGCTTCTGCATCGTAGTCCTGTCTTGGGCAGTGGTCGCCATCCAGACAGTGATCAACGACTTCAAGTGTGAGAAACGTGAGGAGAAAAAGGCCGCGCAGGACGACGAATACTATATCAAGCGTATTGAATCCCTGAAATAATCCAGTACCGGCAGGCGGCTTAGGAGCGTTCTTAAGCCGCTTGTTTGAATTGAGGTGAAAATCTATGCAAACACTCAGTATTTATATCGAAACCTACAGCGACGTGAATCTATCCAAGTGCGGCGTATATAAATATGCCGAGTCACCGGATTTTGAAATACTGCTGTTTGGCTACAGCGTCGACGGCTCCGAGGTAACGGTCATCGACCTTGCACCGGGAGAGCGCCTGACGCAGGAAATTATAGATGCCCTGACTGATGATACTGTCATCAAATGGGCTTTCAATGCAAATTTTGAACGGGTGTGTTTATCCCGATATCTCCGTGATCTTGGAGTAAGCCTTGACCCTTTCCATGATAACCACCCTCTCTCGACCGAATGCGCACGCTTCTTAAATCCGAAAAGCTGGCGCTGCTCTATGGTCTGGGCGGCCACAATGGGACTTCCGCTTTCTCTGGAAGGTATCGGTGCCGTCC
This sequence comes from Stomatobaculum sp., assembly GCF_057248925.1. Classification (NCBI taxonomy): domain Bacteria; kingdom Bacillati; phylum Bacillota; class Clostridia; order Lachnospirales; family Lachnospiraceae; genus Stomatobaculum; species Stomatobaculum sp. The sequence goes on along the minus strand of NZ_DBHIHF010000025.1, from coordinate 942 downwards.
TTGGCCTCGAAAAGCAGAAGCTCACAGAAGGCAAAGACCGGATCAAATACTTCTCCGTGCCCTGCGCTCCGACGAAAGCAAACAGCGGACGCACGAGGAACCACCGCAAGACATTCTATCTTCACTACACCTGCATAGAGGCCTTGTACGAAGATATTCTTTCCGAGCTCTCAGAGGAATACTATAAGGCCATCGACAAAATTCCGGCTGATGCTCCGTTCACGGAAGTCAACCGTGTTTTCTTTGAATTCATAGCTTCACAGGAGCCGTACATGGAAAAGATCGTGTGCGATTCCAGCTACCGTGAATTTGCGGACAAGCTCTTCATAGCCATGCTGCTCCATAACCGCAGCAGGCATAATCCGTATGCAGCTTTCTCACAAACAGAGCAGAATATCATCAATACTTTCCTCGGCACAAGCTCCATCAACATATACCGACACCGGGTGCAGGACAAAAAAACCTCCCGTTGGAAGACCTGATCGATCTCTCCGAGAAGCTCTTTTACGGCGGGATATCTTCAGTTTTGTAACTATAAATCAAGGTTCCCTTACTACCGCTGATGGCAGTTTGGGAGCCTCATTTTTGGCATCCAAATCACAGCCACAAACCTACCACAAAAACATCTAAACCACTAACTCAACCCTCTGACATCTAAACCGCCTACTCAACCTTCGCACATTTCCTTTGATATATTCCCACGGAGCGATTTTTGCGGTCATTTTCGCTTCTTGCCGCTGACGGACAAATGCCCAAAAAGCCCATAAATCAAGCACTTTTTCACACCTTACCGGTCAACCCGTGACATCAAAACTACGGTCTCCACATGATGGGTTTGAGGGAACATGTCGACAGGTTGGACTTTTTTAGTTTCGTAGCCTCTCGTGTTCATGTATGCCAGGTCTCTTGCCAAGGTCGCCGGGTTGCACGACACGTAGACGA
>NZ_DBHIHF010000024.1:0-36078 GCF_057248925.1 Stomatobaculum sp. | reverse complement strand
ACGCGCGACCTTGCCAAGGTCGAGACCGCGGGTTCGAGTCCCGTCTATCGCTCTCTGAAAGAAGCGCCCTGCGGAAGCAGAGCGTTTTTCTGATTTGAATCAAAATCGGTTAAGCGGATTTGTCACATGAACTCCTATGACAACAATGATACGGTGCCTTTTTCGGAGGCAGTGATTTCACAGCGACCAAAGTTTTGTCACTTGAAGAGGGATTATTTTTCGGGGGGAGGGCTATGAATACAGTAACATATGTGGTATCGCTGCTCACGTTTTATCTCAAGGGAGAGATTAGAAGTGAGCAGAATTTTGTCGTGTTTCAGGAGCCGAATACGATTTTGGGCTTGGTTCCGCTGGGCAAGCACACGGACAGAATACCGGTGCATCAGATTGCGTCTGTGTCTACGAATTTTCGCTTGAAACTCGGAAAGTTAGTTTGCGGCATCCTGGCGTTTCTTTTCGGGTTTGGCCTATTCGGCCAGCCCGGCGGTTTTCTTCCGGGACTGATTATCTTAATTCTTGCCGTCAACTGGATTCTCGATGCATTTGAGATTGATTTAACGCTTATCACTACATCCGGCGCAGTGAAACGAATCGATTTCTTTATCTTTGATAAAGAGAAGGCGGTTCTTGCGGAGCAACAGATTCATGCGATGATTTCGAATCGAATGTCGGATACCAATGTTCGGGAACAAACGGACCGGGTCGTCGATGCGATCAATCGAAAAGGTCTGTGATGTAAAAGACGAAAAAGGACTCCCCTGCGCGGGGAGTTCTTTTTTTTTGCGCGAAGCGGAGAGCTCTGTTATACTGAACAACAGTGGTTGTGCTGGGATATCAGCAACGCGATAGGAAGGAAGCAGAGAGATTATGGAAGAAACGGGACTGGTACTGGAGGATTTTTTGCGCGTCAAGAACGGAAACGATGTGCGTGGCACGGTGATTGAGACCGCGGACGAGGAGATTACGCTGACTCCGGAGATGGTCAAGTGCATTGCGGCGGCCTTTGCCGACTATCTCTCGGACGACCCGGAGATGGACCGAGAGACACTTAGAATTGCCGTCGGGCACGACAGCCGCGTCTCCGCGGAGATGATGGAAGAAGCCTGCCTGGAAGGTCTCAGAGGCGTGCAGAGAAGCCGCTGCGGGCTCATCACGACACCGGCCATGTTCCAGTCGACTATACTGGATGAGGCTTCGTTTGACGGCGCCATCATGCTGACGGCAAGCCACCTCCCCTACCAGCGGAACGGCATGAAGTTCTTCACGGTGGGCGGTGCGCTCTCCGGAAAGGAGCTCGACGGCATTTTGCGGCGCGCTTACGAGATTTACGCGCCTGCTTCCGACTTTCCGTTGCGCGGCATCTATGCGGCCCATATGCGCGACATTATCTGCGAAGAGGCGGGCGGCGAAAAGGGCGACAGAGTGCTCGAAGGCCTGAAGATTGCGGTCGATGCCGGCAACGGCGCAGCCGGTTTCTTTGCGACCGAGATTCTCGAGCCGCTCGGCGCGGATGTGAGCGGCAGTGTGTTTCTTGCGCCGAACGGAAATTTCCCGAACCATGTGCCGAATCCCGAGGACAAGCGAGCCATGGACGCAGCAAAGCGCGCGGTACAGGCCTCGGGTTCGGACCTCGGCGTGATTTTTGACTGTGACGGCGACAGAGCTGCCGTGGTCTTTTCGGACGGCACGGAGGTAAACCGAAACAAGCTGATTGCACTGCTCGCTGCGATTGAAGCCGAGACGCATTCGCACGCGGTCATTGTGACCGATTCGGTGACCTCGGACGGCCTGACGCGCTTCCTCGAAGGGACGCTCGGGCTCCGGCATTTCCGCTATCGCCGAGGCTATAAGAATGTGATCGACAAGGGCTTCGAACTCACGATGAACGGCGAGGACTGCCCGCTCGCCATTGAGACTTCCGGTCACGGTGCCTTTGAGGAAAACCACTTTTCGGATGACGGCGCCTATATTGCGGCCAAGATCATCGGCCGCCTTGCTCTTCTCCGGAAGAAGGGGCATCGAATCGAGGACATGATTGCGGAGCTGCAGAATCCGGCGGAAGAAGAGGAACGGCGTTTCCAGATTCTCGATCCGGATTTCAAGACTTACGGCGCGGAAGTGCTCGCGCGTTTCCGGGATTACGTCGCGAAGGATGCGCGCTTTACTATAGTCGAGCCGAATTACGAGGGGGTCCGTGTGAGCTGCAGTGACAGTGCCGCAACCGGCTGGATTCTGCTTCGGCAGTCGCTGCACGATCCGGTGTTGCCGATGAACCTCGAGGCGGAAAACACAGGCGGCGTCGCAGAGCTCTGGGCGCGCGTTGCGCCTTTCTTTGCGGCCGATGACAAACTTGTGCAAAAATAAAATGAAAAATGCTTGACCTGCAAAAGAATTATGCTATACTAACCTTTAGTTGAGGCTAATCTTTGCTAGCAAACAAAAACCTGGAGCCCGCAGCAATGCGGGCTCTTCCTTGACACGGTAGTTAGTTGCGACAATACACGCGAAACCGGAAGGAGCGGGCTCATGAACGTAGTGATCATCGGCGGAAACGAGTGTATGGAGCGCCAGTATTGCGATCTCTGTACCAAGCACGGATGTAAGGCAAAGGTATTTTGCAAATTTAAGAACGGCATGCGGGACAGAATCGGTAAGCCTGATCTCATGATTCTGTTCACCCACACGGTTTCGCATAAGATGGTGCAATACGCCCTGAACTCGGCGGGCGAAGACACCTGCGTGGTGCGCTCGCACACGAGTTCCATGTCCTCGCTGAAGGGCATTCTCGCAGAGCACACGGCATAAGATTATGTCGGACGCATTTCTGGTCGAGCACTGTGCGCCGACTTTCGCCGGCCTTAAGACAGGAAATCTGTTTCGCATCTCGTATGCGGACATCGAGGTATTCCGCGAGGAGCTCCGTGAATTGAACGGCATCTTAAAGAGGAAAGGACTTCGTGCGGTGCCGGTGCGCATGACGGCGGAATTTGCCCTCGTCTACCTGTATCGTCCGGATTTCTTAAAGAGAGATCTAGGCTGCGAAGAGGCAGCACGTCTTCTTACATCTCTCGGCTATGAGCCCCAGAGCGTGAACCGTTCCGTTGCCTTTCTCGCGCGGATGATGCGGGAAAAGGAAGTGTTTCCGCATGAAGTGGGACTGTTTCTCGGCTATCCGCCGGAGGATGTTCTCGGCTTCATGAAGAGCAGCCGCGAGGGCGTGAAGTGTGTCGGCTGTTGGAAGGTCTACGGCGACGAAGCGAGAGCGCGGGCTGCTTTCTGGCGCTTTCAGCGCTGCCGGGAAGTGTTTGAGGAAAATGTGCAGCGCGGGCGGAAACTGGAAGCACTGATTGTCCGCTGCACAGCAAAGAGACAGGAAAATTACAGAACTTCGGGCGGCGAGAAAATCGCGTAAGTCCTATGCGCTCCGCAGACGGCGGAGAAAAATTCACAGAAAAAGGAGACTATCGAAATGAGCAAGGTCGCAGTGGTATTTTGGAGCGGAACCGGCAACACGCAGGCTATGGCAGAGGCTGTCGCCGAGGGTGCAAGAACCAAGGGCGCAGAGGTCACGGTGCTCGGCCCGAGCGAGTTCGGCGCAGACCAGGTCGCGCTCTACGATGCAATCGCATTCGGCTGCCCCTCGATGGGCGCAGAGGTCCTCGAGGAAGAGGAATTCGAGCCGATGTTCGCTTCGGTCGAAGGCGCATTGCACGGCAAGAAGATTGCCCTCTTTGGCTCCTGGGGCTGGGGCGGCGGTGCCTGGATGAACGACTGGGAGGCGAGATGCAATGACGCCGGCGTTCTGATGCAGCACGCACCGGTTATCTGCCAGGAAGCACCGGACGACGCGGCACTCGCAGAGTGCAGAGAGCTCGGCGCATCTCTGGTCTGAATTCCGTTTGTTGCAAAAGACCCCTCCTTCCTTTTTTACAAAGCAAACCCGCGCTGCGGCTCTCTCCGTAGCGCGGGTTTGCTTTTTCCGGCTTCGTCATTGCGATGCCTTCTGTCGCGTGATAGAATAGAAGCGTAGTGCAGATAGCACGAGAAAAGAGAGGAGAAACGTATGAGCAAGGTTGCAATTGTCTACTGGAGCGGTACGGGACACACAAAGAAGATGGCAGAGGCAGTGAAGGAAGGCGCAGAGAGCAAGGGCGCCGAGGTCACACTGTTCACACCGACCGCGTTTGATGCGACGAAGGTACCGCTCTTTGATGCAATCGCATTCGGCTGTCCGGCGTACGGCGCACAGATGGGCGCCGAGGTCCTCGAGGAACTCGAGTTCCAGCCGATGTTTGACAAGGTCAAAGGTGCGCTGCACGGCAAGAAGGTTGCTCTCTTCGGTTCCTGGGGCTGGGGCAACGGCGCATGGATGAATGACTGGGTGGCAGCCTGCAAGGAGGCGGGTGTTCTGATGCAGCACGAGCCGGTCATCTGCAAGGAAGATCCGGATGAGGCGGCACTCAAAGCTTGCAAGGAACTCGGCGCATCGCTTCTTTGAGCTTTCTGATAATGTTGACATAAGACGTTGAGATGTTCGAACCATCTCAACGTTTTTTTTATTGTCTTATGTCATTCTTTTCACAAAGAGATTGACAAATCTAATTCGTAAATTTAAAATCACTAAGTTGTAAGAGATAGATTCTTCTAACGAAGACCTTGAAGGAGGTTTGTATGCTGCCCTTAGCTTTTACGAATGCCGGAGATTATGTTGAAGTGGTTCGCGTCGGCGGAAATGACGAGGCAAAACAACACTTAAGCGACCTTGGCTTTGTGCCCGGTGCCTATGTGACGGTCATTTCGGCGCACGGCGGTGATATCATCGTCAATGTCAAGGATTCCAGACTCGCAATCACGCGGGAGATGGCGCAGAAGATTCAAGTGCAGCCTGCAGCGAAGAATTGAGTGCAGGAGAGGAGGCAGAGATGAAGACACTGAAAGACGTTCCGGTTGGCGAGAGCAGCGTGGTCGTGAAGATTCACGGCGAGGGCGCTCTCAGAAGACGCATTATGGACATGGGTATCACGAAGGGCACGGAAATCTATGTCCGCAAGGTGGCACCGCTCGGTGATCCGGTTGAGATCACGGTCAGAGGGTATGAGCTTTCGCTCCGCAAGGCGGACGCTGAAATTCTGGAAATGCAGTAAGGAAAGAAGGGGGATTTAGATGGCAATTAAGATTGCACTGGCAGGAAATCCAAACTGCGGTAAGACAACGCTGTTCAATGACCTGACCGGAAGCACCCAGTACGTCGGCAACTGGCCGGGTGTTACGGTCGAGAAGAAAGAGGGCCGCTTAAAGGGGCACAAGGATGTCATCATCCAGGACTTACCCGGTATTTATTCGCTGAGTCCGTATACGCTCGAGGAAGTGGTCACCAGAAACTATCTCGTGACGGAGAAGCCGGATGCCATTCTGAATATCATCGACGGCACCAATATCGAGCGAAACCTGTATCTCACGACCCAGTTGTTAGAGATCGGTCTTCCGACTGTCATCGCTGTCAACATGATGGATCTCGTGAAGAAGAACGGCGATGAGCTGAACTTAAAGAAGCTCTCGGAAGAGCTCGGTTGCCCGGTGGTTGAGATGAGTGCACTGAAGGGCGAGTCCACGAAGGACGCCGCAGAACTCTGTTTGAAACTCGCCGAGGAACACAGAAGAGGTGAGCTTCCGCATGTCTTTACGGGTTCCGTGGAGCATGCGATTGCGCACATCGAGGAGTCGATTGAGAGTAAGGTTGATCCGGTCAACCTCCGCTGGTTTGCAATCAAGTTCTTTGAGCGCGACGAGAAGGCAATCGAAAAGGTGCAGCTCGACGCTGCGACGAAGCAGCACATTGAGCAGCACATCAAGGATTGCGAGAAAGAAATGGATGACGACTCCGAGTCGATTATCACGAACCAACGCTACGAGTACATTCAGAAGGTTGTTGCGGACTGCGTGAAGAAAAAGGCAGTCAAAGGTCAGCTCACGACTTCGGATAAGATTGACCACATTGTCACAAACCGCTTCCTGGCGTTGCCCATCTTTGCGTTTATCATGTGGTTTGTTTACTTCATCTCGGTTACTGCAATCGGTAAGCCACTCACAGACTGGACGAATGATGTCTTCTTCGGCGAGATTGTGACGAATGCCGCAAATAACTTCATTGCAACCTTCCACCTCGCAGACTGGCTCCAGAGCTTGATTGTCGACGGTATCATCGGCGGCGTCGGCACGGTCCTCGGCTTTGTGCCGCAGATGGTAATTCTGTTCTTCTTCCTGTCCTTCCTCGAGGACTCGGGCTACATGGCGCGTGTCGCGTTCATCATGGACCGCGTGTTCCGTCGCTTCGGTCTCTCCGGTAAGTCCTTCATCCCGATGCTGGTCGGCACGGGCTGCGGCGTTCCGGCTATCATGGCGTCCAGAACCATTGAGAACGAGAAAGACAGACGTATGACCATCATTCTCTCGACCTTCCTGCCCTGCTCGGCGAAGATGGAAATTGTCGCGATGATGGCACTGACTTTCTTTCCGACCAACCACTTTGTGGCGCCGGGTATGTACTTCCTCGGCCTTGCCATCGTGATTCTCTCCGGTATCGCGCTGAAGAAGATGAATTACTTCGCGGGCGATCCGGCTCCGTTCGTCATGGAACTCCCGGCTTACCACATGCCGTCCTTCAAGGGTGTCATGATTCACGTCTGGGAGAGAGCAAAGGCCTTCATGATTAAGGCCGGCACGATTATCTTCATCGTCTGCGTGCTGCTCTGGGTGCTCATGCACTTCAACACCTCGTTCCAGTATGTCGCGGACAATCTGGATGACAGCATTCTGAAGGTCATCGGTGAGGCAATTGCTGTCATCTTCGCGCCGCTCGGCCTCGGCAACTGGCAGGCTGCAGTCGCGACCGTCAGCGCGGAGCTCGCAAAGGAGCAGGCGACCGGTACCCTCGGTATACTCGCACATGCGACATCCGACGGCAAGGCGGATGTCTCTGCGGCTATCTTCAACATGTTTGACGGCAGTCAGCTGAAGGGTCTCACATTCCTGCTTCTCAACATCTTTGACGCACCTTGCCTGGTTGCAATCGCAACTGGGTTCCGTGAGCAGGGGCAGGCGAAGTGGGGCTGGATTACCTTCGGTTTCCAGATGGGACTCGGCTATTGCCTCTCGCTCTGCGTGTTCCAGCTCGGAACGCTCGCACAGGGCGGCAGCTTTACCTTCTGGACCGCAGTCGCAATTCTTCTGGTGCTTGCCGCACTCTACTTCATTTTCCGTCCGGCACCGAAGCACGTGAAGAAGGAAAATGTGAGTGCCGTTCGCGCAAACGCATAAAGTCAAATGTAACGTACGCTGACCGGTCTCTGTCGTCTCCTTGGAGAGCGGCAGAGAAGCGGCGGCGGAGATTCATTTCCGTTCCGTCAGGAAAGGAGGAAAATTACAATGAATCCGGCAACTGTTATTGTATTTCTTATTTTGCTCGTCTTAATCGGCCTTGCGGTCCGTTATTGCATGCGCCACGGTTCCTGTGACGCCTGCAGCGGTTCCTGCGGCAGCGGTCACGGCAGCGGCCATCACTGCGCGCCGACAGGTTGCTCGAGCTGCTCTCACCTCGAAGAGGAGAAGGCGGCTGTACCGGAGCGCTTCCGTCTGAAGAAGTGAGCAATGTTTCATCTGTAAGTCAGGAGGTAGAACTATGGTCAAAAATATCATTCGGATTGACGGCATGGCCTGCAGCATGTGCGAGGCGCATGTGAGCGATGCGATTCGGAAGCAGTTTCCGGATGCCAAGAAGGTGAGTGCATCCCACGGGAAGAAGGAGGCGAGTTTCGTCACCGAGACACCCGCGGATGAAGCGACCGTCAAAAAGATGATCGATGAAACCGGCTACCACTACGAGAGCCTCCGCACGGAGCTCTACGAGAAAAAGGGATTCTTTGGTCTCTTCGGTTGAAACAAGAAAAAAGGACAGCGCCCGCCCGGGTTATCGGGCGGGCGCTTTTTACGATGCGGTATCAGGCAAATCACAAGCCGCTCCCGCAATTCGGCGTTTAGGACATAGCCTGTAGGAAATCAGAGGCGGTTGCGGATTCGGCAGCGTTTTTCCGCGCGTGGAAAAGTCCCACGAAATTTGTTACACTGGAACGAAAGAGCGGAGGTGTTGTCATGACAGAAAAAAAAGAACTGCGGAAGCGCTGCATCGAGAAGATGAATGCGCTGCCGCAGGACTATTGCCGCGAGGCGGACGGGAAAATCTTTTCGGCTGTTCTCGGCCTGCCCGAATACAGAAACGCAAAAACAGTTTTTTGCTTTGTCGGCATGCAGGCGGAGATTCAGACAGCTAGCTTGATTGAGGAAATGCTTCGCGCGGGCAAGCGGGTCGCCGTGCCGCGCTGCGCGGGCAAGGGCGTGATGCACGCCCATGTAATCCGCAGTCTCGCGGAACTGCGCCCGGGAACCATGGGTATCCTTGAGCCCTCGGCGGAGGCGCCGGTGCTAGCGCCCGAAGAGTTGGATTTGATTCTCCTCCCCTGCGTGAGTGCGAGCCGGTCGGGCGAACGCCTCGGTTACGGCGGCGGTTTTTACGACCGCTATCTGCCGAAGACAAAGGCCTTTCGCGCGCTCTTAATTCGGGAGCGCCTGCTCTCCGACGACATTCCGCGCGAAGCACATGACCAGCCGGTGGACGCTGTTATTACCGAGGCCGGAGTTTTCCGGAGAACTCAGAGCGAGAACGAGGGCGTGTCCTGAATGGAGCGGAAATAGGTCTCCGCTTTGCAAAGATTCTCCTCGTTGCCGCTTAGCTGTAAGAGCACACTGCCTTCCGCGCCGAGGACGCCGCCGGCTGCGAGCAGAGTTGCCCGGACGGAAAAGAGATCCCGGACAGCGTCGAGCTCGGTGTAAATGTCGCCGCAGCTTTCCATAAGGCGGAGTCCCTTCTGTCCGCTCCGGTTTGCGAGGCGCGCCAGTTCGGAGATGGGGCGCTCCACGCGCTTCTCAAGGCCGACCGGGTGAATGAGGCGGGTGCGACGTCCGACTGCGACACTTGTAATCGGAATGATGGTGCCGCCGACCGGGCTTGCGATCAGGATACCGGCGGTGCGGCTCTCGAGGTGAATCGCATTGGCGCCTTTCAGGATGATGTCGTCCGGGCCGAGGGTATCTACCACATCAAAAATGGTCTTGCCCTCGAGGCGCTGACCTTCTTTTACGATGAAGTCCGCCGTCTGCGGGGGTGTGGGATTCGAGACCTGTTCATTGCCGCGCTGCAGGCCGCGGTGAAAACCCTTCGGCGAGAAGGGAAGCGAGAGAGCCGCCGCAATCGACGCAGCGACCTGTGCGTTGGTGCTGCCGAGAATCACAACGAGGCAGTGGTGCTTTGCGGCTTCGAGGATTGCGGAGTCGGCCGCGAGGGCGTCGCCGAGCAGGCGCTTGCCCATGGCGACTGTGAGGAGAACCTGTCTGCCGGAATCGGTATTTGTCATAGGGAACACTCCTTTCTGTTTTTTAGAGTATAGCATGTTTTTTAGGAGGGCGTATGCAGCTTGATCACAGTCTCTTTTACCATCTGGACCACTACGAGTACGGCGAGGCCTATTACGGCAGTTACCAGTCGGTTTACTACCGCCTCGGCATCGAGCCGCTTGAGAATGTGCACTGGACGCCTGTCGATAAGAGAGCGCCCCACACGCTTCGCGCCTATGTCTGGGAAGGACCTTATTCCTACCACGACACGGAAGAGGAGAAGCGGTATCGGGATTTTCCGTACAGCGCAGAGGGCCTCGAAGAGGCCATCACCTGGATCGAAGAGCAGTGTGACAACGCAAAACCGCTCCGGCTTTAAACCGGAGCGGTTTTTTTGTGCTGATTCGAGTTTATTCGTTTCGCATTGCCGCGAGCGGACTTAAGCGCATTGCGCGTTTTGCCGGGAGGTAACCGGCGGCCGCGCCGATGAAAATCGCAAAGACAATCGCAAAGAGTGCGAGCCAGGGCGGAATATAGGAGATGGATCCGCCTTCCGCATTCTGGTAGAAGACGGAGAGCTGTTCGTTGCCGCCCTGTGCCGCGAGAAAGTTGATGAGTAGCGAAATCAGGAGACTCAGGACCGTGCCGATGATACCGCCCAGCAGGCCGATGAAACCGGATTCGACGAGAAAGAGGTCGCGGATGTTGGTCATCTCGCAGCCGAGAACCTTCATGACGCCGATTTCCCGCGTTCTCTCGTAGATGGACATCATCATCGTGTTGATGATGCCGATGGCCGCGACGAGAAGCGAGACCGCACCGATGCCGCCGAGCACGGCCTGGACCATGCCGGTGAACTGCTTGGACTGCTCGAGCCATTCCATATTGGAGTCCGCCTGATAGCCGAGCTCCGCAATCTTTTTCTGCACTTCGGAGACGTGGTTCATGTCGTCCACAAAGACATAAGCCTGCGAATAGACATAGTAGTCGACCGGCTTGCCTTTTTTGTTGAGCTTCGGCTCCGGCACCAGATACTTCCGGTAGCGCTGCTTCAGAAAGTTTTTCAGCGTGTCAATGTCGCAGTAGACCGAATAGCTGTAGCTGTTATAGCCGCTGCTGCCGCCGTCCAGAATGCCTGCCGTGTCCAGAATGTACTTCTTCTGGGGCTTATCGGAGGTCTCGGTTGCGACCGAGGCCGGCGCGGCCGCAGCGGAAGCACCGCCGCCGGAAGTGCCGCTGTTGCTGGTGTTATTCTTTGGCGCGGGCTTATAGCCCTCGGGAAAGATGTAAAAGATGGTGTCCTTCAGCGGGTCAATGTGCACATCGCCGCCGTTGCCGCCGCCGAAGTTTGCCGAGCTGTTTTTGGAGACTTTGTAAAAGTTATCCTGAAAATGGTTGCCGTAGAGCAGGCTCAGAGTATCCGTGTTTGCGGGCGGCAGAGTTCCGGATTTTAAAGGCAGTTCCTTCAAGAAATGCTGGGAGACACCGGTCAGGGACAAGTATCCCTCGTAGGGGCCGCATTTCGCTGTCACGGATGCGTCCAGCTGCGGGCTCACATCGTCCACATGTGCGAGCTGTTTCAGCTGCTTGATGGTGTCATCGGTAATCTCGGTCTCGTTGCCCTTCTGGTTAAAGGAGTAGACGGTAATTGTCTTCATCGAGCCCGCGGACTCATAAAGCTGTCTCGTCTGGCGGCTCATACCGAGGCCGAGGCTCATCATCACAAGAATCGAGGAGGTGCCGATGATGACGCCGAGCACTGTCAAAACCGTTCTTGTCTTTCGCCGGAAGAGATTCCGGAGGGCGAGCGAGAGAAGATCTCCGAACTTCATGCCGCATCGCCTCCGTCAGCCTTCTTCTTGCGGAATTTGCGGATGCCGACGCCCGCAGCGATTGCGGCGACCGGAATCAGGAGCAGCGGGAGCGGAGACGGCTTTTTGACCGGTTTCTTTTCCGTGTCGGCATCGGTGACAGGGACATCGGGGGCAGGCTCGGTGACGGCGAGTGTGAGTTTCTGTTCCTCCTTGGTCACATTGCCGTTTACATCCTCATACTGAATGGTCATCGTGATATTGTCTTCGTCGCTGCTCGCCTTCACGCCGCCAAGCATCGCATCGACGCTTCCGCTGTCGCCGGACTTGATATTGCCGAGGTAGGCGCCGGTTTTCTTGATGGCATCGCCCTCAAAGTTCACCTGCACATTGTAGAGCATTACGCGGCCGGTGTTGTTCAGATTGAACATCACATTGCTCTCCTTGCCGACCTCAATGCTGTCGGGCGAGAGTTCCGGCGTGGAAATCGAATAGCGCGCCACCTGGAAGACCGGAATATCGAGCGTCAGCTTGTCCTCCGCGTTTTTAAAGGCGGGGGAGTCAAACTTTTCGTTCAAGGTGAGCGTATAGGAGCGGGGATCCACGCCCGCGGAGGCTTCCATCGCGAGGCGCAGTTCCTTGGATTCTCCGGCTTTCAGACTGTTGATGACAAAAGAGCCGGAGCCGGCATCCATCGAGAAGACCGAAGAGTTGTCGACTTTCTCGGACTCCGCAGAGAGGAGAATATTGCTCGCCGAGATATCGCCCGAGGCGTTTTTCACGCTGAGCACGAGCGTAAACGGCTGGCCGGCAAAGACTTTCTCGGGCTCGGTCCGATAGCCGTCGAGGATGATGCGGGCCTTCTGGCGATCGTTCGCGTTGAAGTCGCCCTGCTTATTGTCCTCTGCCGGGGGCTGCTCGACCATCGAGGGGTTATTGATGCGCACATAGCTCACATAAGTTTCCTGGTAGGAGACCGTCGCATCGGGCGTCAGCTTATAGCTCACGGTGTAGCTCAGCGGGTAGTAGCCGTTCGCCGCATTCTGCATAATCGCCATCGAGTAGTCGGCGCTCAGCACTTCATCCGGCTGGGCGGTCTCGAAGTTCCGGTCGTAGTTCGCGTCGTTCAGATTGAACGGGAAACCGGTTGCGGCCTGAGACTTGTTCTGCGCGGTCGCCTGCAGTGAAGCGCCGTCCGCGAGCGCGGTGTTCATGTGTACCTGAATGCGGTACAGCGGCACCTTGCGCTGGTTCCGGAACTTTAAGCTGTAGTTCATGACGCCGGGCGCGGTGCCGACCGGTGTCTCCTGGCCCTCGCCGAGCGCAAAGCTCTTGTCGCCGGTTGCGGTCGAGGGATTTGCAACCTCGCCCGAAGCCTTGATGTAGACATTGATGAATTCAACCTGCATGGGGCCGCGGAAATCCGCGGTGTTGCTGCCCGGCAGCGCGTAGTAGAACGCAATCGGGACGCCGTAGTAGCCTTCTTTTGCGTCGGCGCGCACGGTGACATGCAAGGTCACGGTCTTATACTCGCCGGCTTTCAGCGAGGCAAAGCGGTTTTCCTCGGTGAAGGTCGTCGCATTGATTTCAAAGGGATAGTTGCCGCCGTCCACGGTGAAAGCCGAATTGCCGCCGTAGGCCTTGTCGATGCCGGATTTCTGACCGGCTCTCCAGGCGTCGTAGAGCTCGCTCTCATCGTCCTTGTCGTAGGGATTCTTCTGGTCCGTCGTGTTCTGATCCGGGTCCTTGTCCTGCTTCAGATAGTTCTGGTCGTTCGAGAGGCGGACAATGACATTCTGAATCTCGGCGGTCTTCGGGTTCTTCATGCCGCTCGTATTGTTATAGCCGACGCGGAAACTCAAATTCATGTCCTGACCGGGATAACCGACCTGCAGTTCGTTGGCGTCGTGCACAAAGGTGTTGAGATTGGTGTTGACATAGGAGGCCTGTGCCGTGCGAGGCGGCAACAGGAAAAAGAGTAACAGCGAGAGCGTTACCTCCAGCGCCAGGACGCGGAGCAGGAGAGATGTTTTTTGAAGTTTAGTCTGCATGAGTAAATCCTTTCCGTTCTACAATCTTGCCGTCGACAATGCGTATCTGCTGGTCGGCGCGCGCTGCGATCGAGTTATCGTGTGTGACCATGACGAGGGTCACATGCTGTTCCCGGACGATGTCCCGGAGCAGCGAGAGCACTTCTTCCGTCGTGCGGGAGTCGAGGTTGCCGGTCGGCTCGTCGGCGAAGATGAGTTCCGGTTTGCTCGCGAGCGCGCGGGCTATGCCGACACGCTGCTGCTGGCCGCCGGACATCTGCCCCGGCATGTGCAGCGCCTGATCCAGGATGCCGATGCGCTCCATATAGGTGCGCGCGGTGCGCTGTCTTTCTTCCTTGTCGACGCCGCGGAACAAGAGCGGGAGGGCCACATTTTCCTCGGCATTCATCGTGGGAATCAGGCCGTAACTCTGGAAAATAAAGCCGACATGGTTCCGCCGAAAGCGCACCAGCTGCTGCTCATTCATCTTTTCGAGCTTCTCGCCGAGTATGTGAATGCTGCCGCTGCTCGGCGGTTCGAGGCCGGCGAGCAGGTTCAGACAGGTGGATTTTCCGGAACCCGAGGTGCCTACAATCGCGAGAAAGCGCCCCGGCTCGAGGTCGAAGCTGATGCCGTCCAGCGCGTGTACGTCGCTGTCGCCGACACGGTATATTTTTTTTAAATCGCGCACGGAAATAATCGGTTCTGCCAAATGATGATTCCTCCTCTCATGCGTGCGTTTCGGCCGCCGTATCCGCTTGCCGTGCGGAACGAAAACCGATCCTTGTCTTAGCTTAGAGTAGCGCCTCGAGAAAAACAAGGAAGATTTTCTTGCAAAAAACAGCATATCGGCATTTGTGCCGTAAGATATGCGGCGTGTTGCGGCGGCAGTCTGTATTTGTCTGGTCTAAAAGAAGATAGCATGGTATAATCGACCGGAAAGATAGACAAATCATCTCTTTCACCTAGAAAGACGCAAAAAAGCGCGAAAGGTTTCAGGAGGGACTATGAAAAACTGGAAGAAATCGGTAGTCGCGGCAGCGACAGCGCTGCTGCTCGGTGTGAGCCTGATGGGCTGCGGCGCAAAGAAGGCGGAGAGCGGTGCGGCGGAGAGCGCTACGACAGCCTCTGCCACGGCAGAGAGTGCGTCGGCAACCGGCACGGCGGCGGAAAGCGCTGCGGCGGCTAAGACAGAAGCGGGGGCGGGACTCCGGGTCGGCGCCCTGAAGGGACCGACCGCGATGGGGCTTGCCGCGCTGATGCAGGAGAGTCAGGACGGCAAGAGCGAGGGCAGCTATCAGTTCACGGTTGCGGCGCAGCCCGATGAGATTGCGGCGAAGATTGTCTCGGGCGATCTCGACATCGCCCTGCTTCCGGCCAATATGGCAGCGGCGCTCTACAATAAGACGGAGGGAAAGATTGCGGTCTTAAACATCAACACGCTCGGCGTGCTCTACTGCGTGACCGGGGACGAGAACATTCACAGCGTGAAGGATCTCGCAGGCAAGACGGTGCTCACGACCGGACAGGGCGCGACGCCCGAGTACGTGCTCCGCTATTTGTTGCAGGAGAACGGCGTCACGGACTGCACGCTCGAGTTTAAGTCCGAGCCGACCGAGATTGCTTCGGCGCTCGCGGCGGATCCCGCGGCGATTGCCGTGCTCCCGCAGCCCTTTGTGACAGTCGCGGAAGCAAAGAATGACAAATTGAAGACGGCTTTTTCGCTGAGTGACAGCTGGGATGCGCTGAACAACGGCTCCCGCCTCGTGACAGGGGTCACGGTGGTGAGACAGGAAGTTCTCAAGGCACAGCCGGACGCTGTTAAGACCTTCGGCGAAGAGCAGGCGAGAAGCGCGGCGACGGCGGTACAGGATCCGGCGGCAGCGGCAAAGGCAATTGTCGCCTTCGGCATTCTGGAAAACGAAGGCATCGCGAAAAAGGCGCTGCCCGCCTGCAACATCACGAATCTGGACGGCGCGGAGATGAAGCAGGCGCTCTCCGGCTATCTGCAGGTTCTGTACAGCGCAGATCCGAAGGCAGTCGGCGGTAAGCTGCCGGATGACGCGTTCTACGTCGCGGCGGAGTGAGCGGATTGATTAGCGCAATCCGAAGCGTGTTGCTGCGCGACAGCAAAGAGCCGCTCAGATGGCTGTTCTGGCTTCTGCTCTGGGAGGCCGCGGCGAGGCTGATCGGCGACAAGTTTCTGCTGGTAGGACCGGTCGAGACCGTACGGACGCTCGTGAATATGGCAGGGACGCCCGCATACTGGCAGGCGGTCGGAAATTCTTCGCTTCGTATTCTCGGCGGCTTTTTGCTTGGCGCGGTGCTCGGCACGGTTTTGGCGGCGGCGGCGCACGCGAGAAGGGGACTCAGATGGATTCTGGGTCCCCTTGTCAATGTGATCAAGGCGGTTCCGGTCGCAAGCTTTGTCGTGCTGCTCTTACTCTGGGTCGGAAATCGCAACGCCTCCCTTTTTATTTGTTTCTTTGTTTCCCTGCCGGTTTTTTATCTCAACACACTCGGCGGCCTCGGCGCCGTGCCGGGCGATCTCCTCGAAGTCGCAAGGCTCTATGGACTGGCGCGCGGCACAAGGATTCAGGCGCTGTATCTGCCGGTGCTTTCTCCTTTCCTCGAGAGCGCCCTGAGCCTCTCGGTCGGCGTGAGTTTCAAGGCCGGTGCTGCCGCGGAGCTGATCGGACAGCCGGCGCTTTCGCTCGGGAACGGGCTGTACCGCGCCAAAATTTATCTGGAGACCGGCGAAATATTTGCCTGGACACTCAGCATTGTGCTGCTCGCCGGTCTCGCGGAGGCAGTGCTTCGGTTTTTCCTCCGCGCGCTCTGCGGGCGCGGGCGGTACCGTGCAGATGGTACGCCGAAAAGGACAAGATAGCGCGTGGCATTTTTGGGCGAATATGGTAAAATAATGTGACTGTAATCTAGGAGGAAAGCGATGATTAACAACGACGAGGCACTGATCCAAACAAGGCATCTGGTGCTGGAAGAGACCTGCCGTCTCGCCTGGAACGATCAGCTGGATGAAGCGCACAAAGAGGAGATGGTTTATAAAATCATCCCGGGTCCGAAGCCGGCAATCGGAAGATGTTGCATTTATAAAGAGAGAGAGATTGTGCGCCACCGGACGAGACTTGCCTGCGGCGAGAATCTGTTGGAAAATCGGGATTCCAAGAATGAAGTGCAGGTCATCAAGCCGGCCTGCGACGAGTGTCCGCTCTCGAGCTATACCGTCACGGACAACTGTCGTCTCTGTCTCGGCAAGGCCTGTCTGTCGTCCTGCCATTTCGGTGCGGTGACCATCGGAGAATTCCGCTCTCACATCGATTCGAAGAAGTGCAAGGAGTGCGGCATGTGCGCGCAGAACTGTCCGTACGGTGCTATCGTGCACCTCGTTCGCCCCTGCAAGAAGGCCTGCCCGGTCGATGCGATTACCTATGATGAGTACGGCTTCTGCGTCATTGACGAGCAGAAGTGCATTGAGTGCGGCCGTTGCATCCACAGCTGCCCCTTCGGTGCAATCAGCGCAAAGAGCTATCTGGTCAATGTGATTCAGGAAATCAAGGCGGGCAAGGAGGTCATTGCGATGTGCGCGCCCGCGACCGAAGGACAGTTCGGCGAAAAAATCGGCATGGCTTCGATTCGCAACGCGCTGAAGAAAATCGGCTTTGCGGATATGGTCGAGGTCGGTCTCGGCGGCGATATGACGGCTGCCTATGAGGCGCTTGAGTGGTCGGAGGCGAGAAAAGAAGGCAAGAAGATGACGACATCGTGCTGCCCGGCTTTCATCAACCTCTTAAAGAAGCATTTCCCGCAGCAGTATGAGGAGAATATGTCCACGACGGTCTCCCCGATGTGTGCGGTGTCCCGCTATCTGAAAGCGACGCACCCGGGTTGTGTGACAGTCTTCATCGGTCCCTGCGTCGCGAAGAAGTCCGAGTCGGCGGACAAGTCGGTTCCGGACAATGCGGACTATGTCATGACCTACGGTGAGTTCAATGCTTTCCTCCGCTCGGCGGATGTTCAACTGGAGCCGGAGGAAACCGAGCGGCAGGAGGCTTCGATTTTCGGCAAGCGCTTTGCAACCTCGGGCGGCGTCGCAAATGCGGTGCTCGAGTGCATGAGCGAGCGCGGCGAGGATGTCTCCGAAATTAAACTGCTCCGCTGCGCCGGCGGTGCGGAGTGCAAGAAGGCGCTCCAGCTCTTAAAGCTCGGCAGAGTCGCGGAGGACTTTATCGAAGGCATGGCCTGCCCGGGCGGCTGCGTCGGCGGACCGTCGAAACACAAGACGGAAATTGAAATCAAGCGGTCCCGCGAGACGCTCTTAAAGCGCGCGGACGACAGAAAGGTGCTCGACAACCTGAAAAACTATCCGATGGAGAAGTTCTCGATGCACCGCGACGGACACAAAGATCTGGAGGAGCTGAAGCGCGTCGAGGGCGAAGCTTAAATGGCAGGGGAGAAGCGCTGAGTGGTTCAGCGCTTCTTTTCGAACTGCGGACTTTGTCTGTGTTTCCGCGAACACAGGATACGGAATTACGAAGTGCTTCGGAGAGGAGGAGAGATGCAGGAGGAGAGAAAAGCAAAGGCCTCTGTGCCGACACCGCACATTGCGGCTTTGCCGGGGGAAATCGCAGAGACGGTTTTACTGCCGGGCGACCCGCTACGCGCAAAACGGATTGCGGAAACCTTTCTGGAAGAGGTGCACTGCTTTAACGAAGTGCGAAATGTGCTCGGGTTTACGGGGCTGTACCGCGGAAAGCGTGTCTCGGTCATGGGAACCGGAATGGGCTGCCCCTCGATGGGAATTTACGCCCACGAACTGATTCACTTTTACGGCGCAGCGCGACTGATTCGAATCGGCACGGCCGGTGCCATGCAGGAAAGCATAGCTGTGCGCGATCTGGTTCTTGCAGAGGGCGCATCGACCAATTCAAACTTTCCGGCGCTTTTTGAACTCCCGGGGACTTTTGCGCCGCTTGCGGATTTCGAACTGCTGTATCGCGCGGCACGTATCGCTTCGGCCGCAAACAAATGTGTATCGGTCGGCGCGGTACTGACCAGCGATATGTTTTACGGTCCTGCGGAGAGCGAGGCCGCCGTTGAAAAGTGGAGCAAGATGGGGGTCCTCGCCGTTGAGATGGAGACGGCGGCACTCTATGCGACCGCAGCCTCTCTCGGGGCCAAGGCACTTTCCATCCTGACGGTCAGCGACCACCTTTTGACCGGGGAGACGCTCTCCGCAGAGGAGCGAGAAGCCGGCTTTACGGATATGGCAGAACTGGCACTTTCACTCGCGACGGAAGAGATGCGCGGAGGAATCATATGATTAAAATGTTCAGCAAATATTTGGGGAAGAAGTATCGCCTCATTTCCCTGCTCGCCGTATTCGGCATGGTCATGGAGGTCGTCGTAGAAAATCTGGTGCCCCTCGTGATGGCGAATCTCATTGACAACGGGATACAGGCGCAAAACTTTAATGTCGTGCTCCGGGCGGGCGGTCTTATGGTGGCGCTCGCGCTCTTCGGCCTGCTCTTCGGTTCGATCGGCGGTTATTTTGCGGCCGATGCGGCGGCGGGACTTGCCGCAAGCCTTCGGAGCGGGATTTACAGAAGCATTCAGCGCTTTTCATTCGGCAATCTCGACAAGTACTCGACTGCGGGTCTCGTGACCCGTCTCACGACGGATGTTTCGAATGTCCAAAACTCCTATCAGATGATACTGAGAACCTGCATGCGGGCGCCTGCCACCTTGATTTTCACCTTGGCGCTCACCTTCAGCATCAGCCGGAAACTCTCGATGATTTTTCTGGTCGCGCTCGGCTTTCTTTTGATTGTACTGATCCTGGTCATTAAATTTGCGGATAAGGCGTTTACGCGCGTGTTTTCGAAATACGATGCGCTGAATGCGAGCGTCCAGGAAAATGTGACCGGAATCCGCGTGGTCAAGAGTTTTGTGCGCGAAGAGTTTGAAATCGGAAGATTTAAAGTTTCCGCCGAGAATATTTACAAGCTCTTTGTGAAGGCGGAGGGACTGGTCTGCTTTATTTTCCCAGCGCTCTACCTTGCAGTCTACGGCTGTATGATCGGCATTTCCTGGTTCGGCGCACATGAAGTTGTGGCAGGCTCGCTCACCACGGGACAGCTGACCTCCTTCTTTACTTATATGATCAGCATTCTGATGTCGCTCATGATGCTTGCAATGGTCTTTGTCATGATTACGATGTCGGTCGCGAGCGGACGGCGCATCGAAGAGGTGCTCTCGGAAATCCCGAAGATTCAGACACCCGAGCAGCCGGTCACGGAAGTGAAGGACGGCTCGGTGGTCTTCTCTAAGGTCTCGTTTTCCTACGGAAAGCGCGAGGAGCCGGTCGACTGGGATAACCCGAAGGAAGTCAGAAGACAGAAGGAAAAGCAGGAGCGCATGGCAGCCGTTGAGAACGGGACCATGACACGGGAAGAGGCAATGCGGCAGGATCCGGATTTCCGAGAGGAAGCGAATCCGCGCTTTGTACTGAGCGATGTTACGCTTTCGGTGCGCTCCGGCGAGACCATCGGCATCATCGGCGGCACCGGTTCCTCGAAGACTTCTCTGGTCAGCCTGATTCCGCGCCTGTATGACGCGACGGAGGGCGAGGTTCTGGTCGGCGGTAAAAACGTAAAGAACTACGACTTAAAGGCGCTCCGCGACGCAGTCGGCATGGTACTCCAGAAGAATACGCTCTTTTCCGGCACCATCTACGACAACCTCCGCTGGGGAAATCCCGATGCGAGCGATGCGGACTGTGAGGAGGCTTGTCGCCTCGCCTGTGCCGACGAGTTCGTGCGGAGCTTCCCGGACGGCTATCACACCTGGATCGAACAGGGCGGCAGCAATGTTTCCGGCGGACAGAAACAGCGCCTCTGCATTGCGAGAGCGCTCTTAAAGAAGCCGAAAATTCTGATTCTCGACGACTCAACCAGCGCTGTCGATACCGCGACGGATGCCTCGATACGCAAGGCGTTCCGGGAGAAGATTCCGAATACGACAAAGTTCATCATTTCCCAGCGCATTTCGGGCGTAAAGGATGCGGATCGCATTCTGGTGCTCGAGGAGGGGCGCGTGAGCGGTTTCGGCACCCACGAAGAATTGTTGAAGAACAACGAAATTTACGCCTCTGTGGTTGCCGCGCAGACAGAGGGCGGCGGCGACTTTGACGAGAGAGAGGAGGCGTGACGCGATGGCAAACACAAAGAAAAAAGCGAATTTGGGTAATATCACATCGAGAAGCATGCGCCGCCTGACCTCCGGTATTTTAAAGGATTACGGACTGCAGATGATAATCGTGCTGATCTGTGTCATTGCGGCGGCTCTGGCGGATGCCTACGGCATGCTGTTCATTCAGAAACTGATCGATAACTACATCACCCCCTTGCTGCACGCGGAGCAGAAAGACTTTTCCCCGCTGCTTGCTGCCTTGCAGCATATCGCGCTGATTTATCTGGTATCCGTGGTCGCGACTTATGTCTACCAGATTTTGATGGTCTATGTGGGGCAGGGCACGCTCCTCAAAATCCGAAAGCGTCTGTTTGCGCACATGGAGTCGCTGCCCATATCCTATTTTGACACGCATGCGCACGGCGACATCATGTCGGTCTATACGAACGACACGGACACGCTGCGCCAGCTGATTGTCGATGTGTTCCCGCAGCTCGCCAGCATGATTCTTTCCGTCATCACGGTTCTCGCGAGCATGTTTCTTTTGCATGTTCCGCTCACGCTGATTGCGCTTGTTTTGACGGCGCTCATGCTCTTTATTTCCGGTAAGGTCGCAAAGATCTCCGGCAAATACTTCGGCATTCAGCAGAAGGAACTCGGGGGCTTAAACGGCTACATTGAGGAGATGATGGAGGGACAGAAGGTCATCAAAGTTTTCTCCCATGAAGCGCAGAGCATTGCGGAGTTTGAAGAGCGAAACCAAAAACTTAGGGACGCGAGCGCCAGAGCGAACGGCATTGCGAACGTCCTGTTGCCGGTTGCGGCGCAGCTCGGTCGCCTGCAATATGTGCTGATTGCGACGATCGGCGCAGTCTTTGCGCTGAACGGGAACTTTGGACTCAGCATCGGTACCCTGGTTGCCTTTATGACTATGAACCAGAACTTCACGCGCCCCATCACGCAGATTACGACCCAGCTGAATTCGGTCGCGATGGCGGCGGCCGGTGCCGACCGCATCTATCAGCTGCTCGATGAGCCCTCCGAGACCGACGAGGGCTATGTGACCCTGGTCCGCGCGAGTAGAAACCCGGACGGTTCGCTCGCCGAGACGGAAAAGCGCACCGGGCTCTGGGCGTGGCGGCATGTGCATAAGACAGATGGCAGCGTGGAGCTGATTGAGTTGAAAGGACGTGTGGAACTCGAACATGTCGACTTCGGCTATGTGCCGGAGAAGACCGTGCTTCACGACATCAGCCTCTTTGCGGAACCCGGACAGAAGATTGCCTTTGTAGGATCGACCGGCGCAGGAAAGACGACCATCACGAATCTCATCAACCGCTTTTACGAGATTCAGGAGGGAAAGATCCGTTACGACGGCATCAATATCACGAAGATTAAAAAGGCGGATCTCCGCGCCTCGCTCGGCATCGTGCTGCAGGATACCAATCTCTTTACCGGCACGGTGATGGAAAATATACGCTTCGGACGTCTGGATGCGACGGATGAAGAGTGCATCGAAGCCGCAAAGCTCGCGAACGCGGACGGCTTTATCAACCGCCTGCCGGACGGGTATCAGACCATGCTCCGCGGCAACGGCGCAAACCTCTCGCAGGGACAGCGGCAGCTCCTCGCGATTGCGCGGGCTGCGGTCATGGATCCGCCGGCGTTAATCCTTGATGAAGCGACTTCTTCGATTGACAGCCGGACCGAGCAGCTGGTGCAGCGCGGCATGGATTCTTTGATGAAGGGGCGCACCACCTTTGTGATTGCGCACCGCTTAAGCACGATTAAAAATGCGGACTGCATCATGGTTATGGAGCAGGGGCGCATCATCGAGCGCGGCAATCACGAGGAATTGCTCGAGAAGAAGGGGCGCTATTACCGTCTGTATACGGGAAAGCAAGCTTGAGAAGCCGCGCCCCGCGTGCTATGATATTTGCAGATAAAAATGCACAGAGAAAAGGCGGAACAGGCATGAAAAAGAGAAGAGTAATGCTGAAACTCTCCGGCGAAGCGCTTGCGAATGCGAACGGCAAGGGCTATGACGAGGCGGTGGTCCGGGACATTGCGCGGCAGGTCAAGCGCTCGGTCGATGCGGGTGTCGAGGTCGGCATTGT
Source organism: Stomatobaculum sp. (assembly GCF_057248925.1). NCBI lineage: Bacteria > Bacillati > Bacillota > Clostridia > Lachnospirales > Lachnospiraceae > Stomatobaculum > Stomatobaculum sp. Next base: position 13,464 of record NZ_DBHIHF010000024.1, on the reverse strand, counting down.
GATCGGCGGCGGCAACTACTGGAGAGGCAGAACCGGGACAGAGATTGCCCGCGTGAAGGCCGACCAGATCGGGATGCTCGCGACTGTTATGAACTGCATCTATGTCTCGGAGATTTTCCGCGGCGAGGGCATGGAGACAGAGATATTCAGTCCCTTCCTCTGCGGCGCGATGACCGAGCTCTTTTCGGTCGACAAGGCGAATGCGCTCTTTGCGGCGGGCAAGGTGCTCTTTTTTGCGGGCGGCACGGGACATCCGTACTTCTCGACCGACACCGGGATTGCGCTCCGGGCCGCAGAGCTCGGCGTCGATGAGATTTTGCTCGCGAAGTCGATTGACGGCGTCTACACGGCGGATCCGAAGCTCGACCCGAATGCAAAGCGCTACGACACCCTGACCATGCAGGAGATGATCGACAAAAAGCTCGGGGTCATTGACCTGACGGCGAGCGTGCTCTGCATGGAAAATAAGATTCCGCTCGCAATCTTTGATTTGCACGGCGACAACGCAATCGCGGATGCGCTCCGCGGCGTGATTCACGGCACAACGGTGACGGTATAAAACAAGATACCTTGGAGGATGAGATGGCAGACTTAAAGGATACACTCAAAGAGCTGGAAGACAGAATGAACAAGACAATCTCGTTCATGCAGGAAGAGTTCTCGGCAATTCGCGCCGGCAGAGCCAACCCGCATGTTCTGGATCGCATCACGGTCGATTACTACGGCACACAGACGCCGCTGCAGCAGGTCGGCAATATCTCGGTGCCGGAGGCAAGAATGATTCTGATTCAGCCCTGGGACAAGAGTCTCTTGAAAGAGATTGAAAAGGCAATCCTTACCTCGGATCTCGGCATTAACCCGACGAACGACGGCTCGGTGATTCGCCTTTTGTTCCCGGAACTCACCGAAGAGCGCAGAAAGGCGCTGACCAAGGAGATCCGGAAAAAAGGAGAGGCGGCAAAGGTCGCCGTCCGCAACATCCGCCGCGACGGCGCAGATGTCTTCAAGAAAATGGAGAAGGCAAACGAGATCACCGAGGATGATCTCTCTGACGCAAACGAGAAGCTGCAGAAGCTGACGGATAAGGCGGTGGAGCGCATTGATAAGGCGGTCGAGGTCAAGGACAAGGAGCTCATGACAGTCTGACACACCGTTAAAGTTTGGCAGAGTGGCGGTCCCATCCGGGCCGCCTTTTTTGAACATGAGGAGGCAGAATGACAGAGCGGCTGGCGGGGAAGGTGATTCCCGAACACATTGCAATTATATTGGACGGAAACGGCAGATGGGCGGCGGAGCGCTCCCTGCCGCGCGCGATGGGGCATAAGGCGGGCTGTGAGGCGGTGGAACAGACCGTGCGCGATTGTGCGGCGCTCGGCGTCAAGTACCTCACGGTCTACGGTTTCTCGACGGAGAACTGGAAGCGCTCGGAAGAAGAGGTCGGTGCGCTCATGCATCTCTTCCGCCTGTATTTAAAAAAGCTCCTGAAAGTCGCAAAGGAAGAGGGCTGTCGCTGCAAGATGATAGGCGATAAGTCGCGTTTTGCGCCGGACATCATTGCGGCGATTGACCGCTTGGTCGAGGAGACCAAGGACAATACGGGCATGACCTTTGTGATTGCGATTAATTACGGCGGACGGGACGAACTGCGCCGTGCCTTTCTGCGCCTCTTGGAGGAGAAGAAAGGCAGCGGAGCGCCGGAACTCACGGAAGAGGAGATTTCCGACAGCCTCGACACGGCGGGCATCCCGGATCCGGATCTCCTGATTCGCACGAGCGGTGAACTTCGTCTCTCCAATTTCCTGCTCTGGCAGCTCGCCTACAGCGAACTCTATGTGACGCCGCTCTACTGGCCGGATTTCACGATGGAAGCACTGGAAGATGCGATTCTCGCCTACAACCAAAGAGAACGCCGCTTCGGCGGCCGCATCCGCTAAGACAAAAGGAGGAATATGCCCATGTCCCGCCTTTTGAACATCCTTGGCAGCCGGAAGTTCCACCTGCGTCTCTTGAGCGGTATTGTGCTGGTACTGCTCGCGTTTTTCGTGCTGCGGCGCGGCGGTATGGTGCTTTATTGCAGCATGATGGCAATCTCGCTGGTCGGGCAGTATGAATTGTATCGTGTCGTCAAGACAGAGCGAGAGCCGCTCGGCATCGTCGGCTATCTCTCGAGTATCGCGTATTACCTCTTATTGCTCGCACGGCACTATGATTACGGCATGCCGCTCATGATCGGCACGCTGATGGCGCTGATGGCGCTCTTTGTGCTGAGCTATCCGCGCTATCGCACCGAACAGATTGCGGTCGGGCTCATGGGGGTGCTCTATACGACCGTGATGTTTTCCTATGTGTATCGCGTGCGCAGCATGCCGCACGGGGCTCATCTGGTCTGGCTCATCTTCATCTCGAGCTGGGGTTGCGACACGTTTGCCTATGTGGTCGGCATGCTGCTCGGCTCCCACCACTTTGCGCCGGTCCTTAGCCCCAAGAAGACGGTTGAGGGGGCGGTCGGCGGTGTCGCTGGGGCAGCGCTCCTCGGCCTTGCCTTCGGCTTTTTCCTTCGCGCAGAGCTCGCGGAACTCGGCAACCCGGGGTTTGCCTGCCTATTTGCCTGTGGATTCAGTGCGGTGATTTCGCAGATCGGCGATCTCGCGGCTTCGGCAATCAAGCGCGACCACGAGGTCAAGGACTACGGCGATCTGATTCCCGGACACGGCGGTATCCTGGACCGGTTTGACAGCTTGCTCTTCACCGCACCGGCGATTTTCTTTGCGCTGTTTCTCTACAGTTACTTTGTCAGTCATTGAGGAGGAAAACTATGAGACATATTTCCGTTCTCGGTTCCACGGGTTCCATCGGCACACAGACCCTCGAGGTAGCACGCGCCAACGGTGACATCCGCATTGAGGCGCTCGCGGCGCACGGAAACATTGCGCTGCTTGAGGAGCAAATCCGGGAATTTCACCCGCGTACCGTCTGCGTCTACGATGAAACGAAGGCGGCGGAGCTGAAAATCAAGGTCGCGGACACCGGAACCAAGGTCTACGCCGGGCAGGAGGGCTTAATCGAAGTTGCGACCGAGGCCAAGGCAAAGACACTGGTGACGGGGATTGTCGGCATGATCGGCATTGAGCCGACCGTCGCGGCGATTCGCGAGGGCAAGAACATTGCGCTCGCAAACAAGGAGACCTTGGTCTGTGCGGGGCACATCATCATGCCGCTCGCCGCGCGCGAGGGCGTCAAGATACTGCCGGTCGATTCGGAGCACTCGGCCATTTTTCAATGTCTCCGCGGCAACAAGAAGAACCGGATCCGGAAAATTCTGCTGACCGCTTCCGGCGGCCCCTTCCGCGGTTACACGAGAAAACAGCTTGAGAAGGTGACCTTGCAGGATGCCCTCCGGCATCCGACCTGGAACATGGGACACAAGGTGACCATTGACTCCTCGACCATGGTGAACAAAGGACTTGAGCTCATTGAGGCGCGCTGGCTCTTCGATGTCGAGGTCGATGAAATCGAAGTGCTTGTGCAGCCGCAGAGCATCCTGCACTCCGCGGTCGAATTTATGGACGGGGCGGTCATGGCGGAGCTCGGCACCCCGGATATGAAACTCCCGATTCAGTATGCGCTCTATTATCCGAAGCGCAAAAAACTCGCCGGCAGCAAGCGCCTGGACCTATCGGCGCTCGGCAAGCTGGATTTCTCGGCGCCGGACTTCAAGGCATTCCCGGGTCTCAAGCTCGCCTACCGCGCGGGTCGACTGGGGGGCAGTCTGCCGACCGTCTTCAACGCGGCAAATGAAGTCGCCGTCCGCGCCTTTCTCGAGGAGAAAATCGGCTATCTGCAAATTGCGTCCTGCATAGAAGATGCGATGGAACAACACGAGAAGGTCGGTCTGCTCGGGTCACCGGCCGTCTCGGATATTCTTGCGCTTCAGAAGTCAACGGAGGCGTGGCTCAAGGCGCGCTATCACCTCGCATAACACAGATCAGATAGAAAGGAGAGTTTGTGCATCAGCTTGTCAATATCATTCTGGCCGTTTTACTCTTTGGGTTTATCATCTTCTTTCATGAGCTTGGGCATTTTCTTGCGGCGCGCCTCTTCGGCGTCGGCGTGGACAGTTTCTCGCTCGGCATGGGGCCCAAGATTATCGCAAAGAAACACGGCGATACCGAATATGCGATTCGCGCCGTGCCGTTTGGCGGCTTTTGCGCGATGCAGGGAGAAGACGAAAGCAAGAGGGAGCCGAGGCCGGGGGACTTTACGGCCCATGCGCCCTGGCAGCGCTTCTTCATTCTGATTGCCGGCGCTTGCTTTAATTTCCTGCTCGCGTTTCTGCTCGGACTTGTCCTGGTCATGCAGACGGGTGTCGACAAGCCTTATATCGGACAGCTCATGCCCGGCATGCCGGCGGAGGAAGCGGGACTGAAAGCCGGGGATCGCATTCTCGCGGTCAACGGCAGCAAGGCAGTCTTTTTCCGCGATGTCTCGATGGCACTCCGGTTCCATGCGGGCGAGCCGATTACCTTTCGTTATGAGACGCCGGCGGGTGAAAAGCGCACAGTCACGGTGACACCGAAATATTTAAAGGAGCAGGACGGCTACTTCACAGGCATCGTGTCGGCGGGAAGCATGCCGGTCAAAAATCCGGCGGAGCTCGTCTACTATGCCGCCGGAGAAGTGGGGCTCAACATCCGCATGGCGATTCAGTCGGTGCGCATGCTCGTCAAGGGGGCTGTCTCGCCGAAAAATCTGACCGGGCCGGTCGGTATTGTCCAGGCCATCAGCGAGAATATGGACGCGGCGCGCCCCTACGGGCTTCGCGTCATGCTGCTCTCGCTGTTTTCGTTCGGCCTTTTGCTCAGCGCAAACCTTGGTGTCATGAACCTCTTGCCGCTGCCCGCGCTGGATGGCGGCAGAGCGCTGCTCACGGCGGTCGAAGCCGTGATACGGCGTCCCCTGAACCGGAAAATCGAGGCGACAGTCCACCTGACAGGCTTTGTCCTGCTGATGGGACTCATGCTCTATGTGCTTTGGAATGACATCATGCGCATTGTGCAGCACACGAGCTTCTAAGGAGAAGAGATGAGAGAACGTCATAAGACAAGGGTGGTGCGAATCGGCGACGTCACAATCGGCGGCGATCACCCGATTCGCATCCAGTCAATGTGCAATACGAAGACGGAGGATGTCGAAGCGACAGTTGCGCAGATTCGCGCGCTCACGGCGGCAGGCTGTGAGATTGTGCGGGTCGCCGTGCCGACCGTGGCAGCGGCGGAAGCTGTCGGAGAGATTCGGCGGCAGATTAAAATTCCGCTGGTCGCGGACATTCACTTTGACTACCGCCTGGCGCTTGCGGCCATGGAACACGGCGCCGATAAGATACGCATTAACCCCGGAAATATCGGCGAGGATTGGAAGTTGCGGGAAGTTGTGAACGCGGCGAAAGCGCGCAACATCCCGATTCGGGTCGGCGTGAACTCCGGCTCGCTCGAAAAGGAAATACTAAAAAAATACGGCGGCGTCACGGCAGAAGGCATTGTGGAGTCCGCGCTCGAAAAGGTGCACCGCATCGAGGAACTCGGCTATGAGAATCTGGTCATCAGCATCAAGTCTTCGGACGTGTTGATGTGTATCAAGGCGCATGAATTGCTTGCGGCCGAGACCGATTATCCCCTGCACATCGGCATCACCGAGGCGGGGACGCTGCTCCGCGGAACCGTGAAGTCCGCGGTGGGACTCGGCGTAATTCTCTACGAGGGCATAGGCGACACGATACGCGTCTCGCTGACCGGGGATCCGCTAGAGGAAATCAAGGCAGCGCGCGAAATTTTAAAGAGTCTCGGGCTTCGGAAGGGCGGCGTCGAAGTGGTGTCCTGCCCGACCTGCGGCCGCACGGAAATCGATTTGATTGGCCTCGCGAACCGGGTCGAGAGTCTCGTGGAGCGCTACAGCGATCTGGATGTCCGCGTTGCGGTCATGGGCTGCGTCGTGAACGGACCCGGCGAGGCGCGGGAGGCCGATTTCGGCGTGGCGGGCGGCAAGGGCGCAGGGGTCCTGATCCGAAAGGGCGAGGTGATACGGACCATGCCCGAGGCGGAACTGCTCCCGGCTCTGGAGGCCGAATTGCAGCGCATCAGGGCAGAACGGCGATGAAAGCATTTTCCGAAGTATTTCCGCATTTTCAGGCGACAGCGGCAGAACAGGCGCTTGTCGCCTGCTTGCTTGTGGAGCGGGTTGTGGTCTCGGACGATATGTCCCGCCTGACAGTCTGTGTGGTCTCGCGAAGCTTTGCCGAGCGCGCTGCGTTTCGGGCGCTCGCGGAGGAGCTGCGAGAGCAGCTCTTCGGGAAGCGAAACATTCAGGTCGAAGTGCGCGAGCGCTTTCAGCTCGGCGGCGAGTTCACCGCAGAGCAGCTGTTTCAGGCCTATCAGGACAGTCTCTTGGAAGAGCTGAGAAGCCGTTCTCTTCTCGCCGCGCGGATTCTGGAGCGCGGCAAGGTGAGGTTTCCTTCGCCGAATGTGCTGCTCTGCGATGTGGAAGATATGTCCTTAAACCGCTCGGTGATGCAAGATTTGCGCCGCTATCTGGAAGAAGAGGTGTTCGAGGGGCGCTGCGGTCTCAAAATGGAGTTCCGGCCGAACTTTGTGCCGTTTGAAAAAAAGCAGCTCGCCGAAGTGCCGGCGGAGGCGCTTGCGGTGCGGCAGAAAGAAGAGGAAGAGGAGGGCTTCTTCCTCCCGGCGGAAAGCGCAGCGGAGGCATTGCCCGGAGAGACGGACAGCACGCCTCCCGCCAAGCAGCCGGCAAGCGAAAAGGCCGCCGCGCCGAAAAAGAATCCGGCGGAGAAAAAAGGCGGAGAGAACAAAAAACGTTTTTCCGGCGAGAAGGTTCGCGGCGAGCGGCGCGAGTATTCGCGTTCCCTTCGCCGTTCGGATAATCCCGATGTGCTCTACGGCAGGGATTTTGAGGATGCGTGTACGCCGATTTCGGAGATCACGGAAGTCGGCGGAGAAGTCACCCTGCGCGGCAAGATTTTTGAACTGGACATGCACTTTATCGAAAAAAGCGGAAGCACGCTCTTCGTCTTTTCCGTCACGGACTATACGGACTCGATCACCGCAAAACTCTTTGTGCGCGGCGAGGGCGAGGAGCTGGACCGCCTGAAGGTAGCGTTAAAGGTCGGTGCCTTTTTCAAACTCCGCGGCGCGACGACGATTGACAGCCGGGACGGCGAGCTGATTCTGGGCGCTGTGCGCGGACTGAAGAAGACCGAACCCTTTGAGGAATCAAAGCGGGAGGATCACGCGAGAGAGAAGCGCGTAGAGCTGCACTGTCACACGAAAATGAGCGATCTCGACGCCGTGAGCAGTGCAAAGGATATCATCAAGCAGGTGAAGCGCTGGGGCATGGAGGCAGTCGCCATCACCGATCACGGCAATTTGCAGGCCTTCCCGGAGGCCTGGCACACTGTCTCCGATGACCGGGAGAACAATCCGAAAATCATCTACGGCGTCGAGGGCTATCTGGTGGATGATTTGAAGGAACTTGTCATCTCGCCCGGCGAGAAGACGCTCGACGACAGTTTTGTGGTCTTTGACATTGAGACCACCGGTTTTTCCCCGCGGAAAAACAGAATCATCGAGATCGGCGCGGTGAAACTGGCGGGCGGAAAGATTGTGGACCGCTTTTCGCAGTTTGTGAACCCGGAGCTGCCGATTCCCTATCATATCGAGCAGCTGACCGGGATTAACGATGCGATGGTGCGAACCGCACCGACCATCGGGAAGGTACTGCCCGACTTCCTCGCCTTTTGCGGCGACGCCGCCGTGGTCGCACACAATGCGAGCTTTGACACGAGCTTTATCCGGGAGAATGCGCGTTCGCTGGGGCTTTCCTACGCACCGACCATTCTCGACACCGTGAGTCTCGCACATGTCCTGCTGCCGAAGCTGAACCGCTATAAGCTTGATACGGTCGCGAAGGCGCTGGGCGTATCGCTCGAAAACCATCACCGCGCGGTCGATGATGCCGAATGCACGGCCGGCATCTTCTTAAAGTTCATGGAGATGTTAGAGGAGCAGGGGGCGCATACCTTGGTCGAGGTTGCGGCGCTCGGCGACAGCTCCGAAGCGCTGATTAAAAAGATGAACAGCTATCATGTAATCATCCTCGCAAAGAATGAGCTCGGGAGGGTGAATTTGTACCGCCTCGTCTCGGACTCGCACTTAAAGTATTTTCAGAAGCGCCCGCGGATTCCGAAGAGCGAATTGCAGCGCTATCGAGAAGGGCTGATTATCGGCTCCGCCTGCGAAGCGGGAGAGCTCTACCAGGCCTTGCTCCGCGATGCGCCGGAGGAAGAGGTGAACCGCATCGCGGGTTTTTACGACTATCTGGAGATTCAGCCGATCGAGAACAACCTCTTCATGCTGGACAGCGACCGCTTTGCCCCGGACACCGAGGAGGATCTAAAGAACTTAAACCGCCGCATTGTAGCGCTCGGCGATGCGCTCCAGAAGCCCGTGGTAGCGACCTGTGACGTGCATTTCCTGAATCCGGAAGATGAGATTTACCGGCGCATGATTTTCTTCGGCAACAAATACGACGACGCCGACAAGCAACCGCCGCTCTATTTCCGGACCACGGAGGAGATGTTGAAAGAATTTGCCTACCTCGGCCCCGAGAAGTGTGAAGAGGTGGTCATCAAGAACACGCAGAAAATTGCGCGCATGGTGGAGCGCATTTCCCCGGTGCGCCCGGACAAGTGCCCGCCGGTCATCGACCGCTCGGATGAAAAGCTCACGGAACTTTGCTATGGCAAGGCCTATGCGCAGTACGGGAATCCGCTTCCGGAGATTGTGAAAAACCGGCTCGAAAAGGAGCTGAGTTCCATCATCAAGAACGGCTTTGCCGTCATGTACATCATTGCGCAGGAACTCGTGAAACACTCGAACGAAGAGGGCTATCTCGTCGGCTCCCGCGGCTCGGTCGGCTCCTCCTTTGTCGCTTATACGGCGGGTATCACCGAGGTGAATCCTCTGCCGCCGCACTATGTCTGCCCGAATTGCCAATACTCGGACTTCGACTCGGAGATCCCGAAGCGGTTCGCGGGGACGGCCGGCTGTGACATGCCGGACCAAATCTGCCCGCACTGCGGCGCGAAGCTCAGAAAGGACGGCTTTGACATCCCGTTTGAGACCTTCCTCGGCTTTAAGGGCGACAAGGAGCCGGATATCGACTTAAACTTCTCCGGCGAAAACCAGAGCTCGGCGCACGCCTACACCGAGGTCATTTTCGGAAAAGGGCAGACCTTCCGCGCCGGCACGGTCGGCACGCTCGCGGAGAAGACGGCTTTCGGCTATGTGAAGAATTACTTTGAGGAGCACGGAACGAGAAAGCGAAAGTGCGAAATCAACCGCCTTGTGCAGGGCTGTGTCGGCGTGCGGCGCACCACCGGGCAACATCCGGGCGGCATCGTTGTCTTGCCGAAGGGCGAGTCGATTTACTCCTTTACGCCTTTGCAGCACCCGGCGAACGATGCGACTTCGCCGATTATCACGACACATTTCGAGTATCATGCGATTGACCATAACCTCCTGAAACTCGATATTTTGGGACATCAGGACCCGACCATGATACGCATGCTGCAGGATCTCACGCAGATCGATCCGGTGAAGGACATCCCGCTCGATTCGCCGGAGGTCATGAGCCTCTTTCAGAGCACCGAGGCGCTCGGCGTGAAGCCGGACGACATCCTCGGTTGCCAGCTCGGCGCGCTCGGCATTCCGGAGTTCGGCACCGACTTCGCGATGAACATGGTCATCGAGGCCAAGCCGAAGGGCTTCTCCGACCTGGTTCGCATTGCGGGACTCGCGCACGGCACCGATGTCTGGCAGGGCAATGCGGAAGTGTTGATTTCCGAGGGCACGGCAACCATTCAGACCGCTATCTGCACGCGAGACGATATCATGCTCTCGCTGATACAGTGGGGCATGGACCCGCAGGAGAGCTTTAAAATTATGGAGTCCGTCCGAAAAGGCAAGGGACTTACGCCGGACTGGGAGGCACACATGCGGGAGCACGAGGTACCGGACTGGTACATCTGGTCCTGCAAAAAGATCAAGTACATGTTCCCGAAGGCGCATGCCGCGGCCTATGTCATGATGGCGTGGCGCATCGGCTACTGCAAAATCTTTTATCCGCTCGCCTACTATGCGGCCTATTTTTCCATTCGAGCGACCGGCTTCAGCTATGAGGGCATGTGCCAGGGCAAGGAGCGGCTTGAATTCCTGCTCGCCGAATTAAAAAAGCGGGATTACAGCGGCAACCGCGTGAACCCGCTGACGCCGAAGGAAGAGGATATGGTCAAAGACGGCAGAATTGCCCAGGAAATGTATGCGAGAGGGTTCTCCTTCCTGCCGATCGACCTCTACCGCGTCAAGGCAACACAGTTCACGATTGTGGACGGAAAGATTATGCCGGCGCTCACCTCAATCGACGGACTCGGCGAGAGTGCGGCGGAGCAGATTGTGCGCGCGGCGGCCGAGGGACAGTTCATCTCGAAGGATGATTTCCGCGCGCGGAGCGGCGCGGGGCAGACCATCTGTGATTTGCTCGACAAACTCGGTATACTCGGCAAGCTCCCGGAGTCAAACCAGCTCTCGCTCTTTGATCTCATGTGAGTGCCCTGTTTGACAAATAAAAACAGAAAATTTACAATCTATGTTCAGATACCGATAGAAGACGGAGGAAAGGCGATGGACTACTCGTTTCAGAAGATAGAGCCGAAGTGGCAGGCAAAGTGGGAGGAAGAGGGCATCTTCCACGCGGAGGATTTTTCGGAGAAGCCGAAGTTCTACGGCCTCGTGGAATTTCCTTACCCGAGCGGCGCCGGCATGCATGTCGGCCACATCAAGGCGTACTCGAGCATCGAAGTGCTCTCGAGAAAGCGGAGAATGCAGGGCTACAATGTGCTGTTCCCGATCGGCTTTGATGCCTTCGGCCTGCCGACCGAAAACTATGCGATTAAGACCAACACGCACCCGCGCGAAATCACGGACAAGAACATTGCGAAGTTCTCGGAGCAGTTGAAGCGCGTCGGCTTCTCCTTTGACTGGACCCGTGTCATCGACACTTCCCGCGACGACTACTACAAGTGGACTCAGTGGATTTTCTTGAAGCTCTTTGAGAAGGGACTCGTGTTCCGCAATAAGACGCTGGTCAACTACTGCCCGTCCTGTAAGGTCGTGCTCTCGAATGAGGACAGCCAGGGCGGAAAATGCGACATCTGCCACTCGGATGTCATCCAGCTCCCGAAGGATGTCTGGTACTTAAAGATTACAAAGTACGCGGACAAACTCCTCCTCGGCCTCGATGAGGTGGATTATCCCGAGAACATCAAGCAGCAGCAGGTCAACTGGATCGGCAAGTCGACAGGCGCTTTCGTCGATTTTCAGTTAAAGGATCTCGATGAGAAGCTGGAGATTTATACGACGCGCTGTGACACGCTTTTCGGCGTGACCTTCATGGTCATTGCGCCCGAGCACCCGTTAATTGACAAGTTCTCGTCTAAGATCAAAAACATGGACGCCGTGCTCGCTTACCGCGAGGAGGCTTCCCGTAAAACCGAGTTTGAGCGCACCCAGCTTGTCAAGGACAAGACGGGTGTCCGCATCGAGGGCATTACGGCCGTCAATCCGGTCAGCGGCAGGGAGATTCCGATTTTCATTTCGGACTATGTCATGATGGGCTACGGCACCGGCGCAATTATGGCGGTGCCGGCGCACGACCAGCGCGACTATGAGTTCGCAAAGCGCTTCGGCGCAGAGATTATCCCTGTCATTGAGGGCGGCGATCTCGAGAAGGAAGCCTACAGCGGTGACGGCGTCATGATTAACTCCGACTTCCTGAACGGCATGACCAACAAGAAGGATTCGATTGCGCGCATGCTCGAATTCCTCGCGGAGAAGGGCATCGGCCACGCGGGCGTGCAGTTCAAGATGAAGGACTGGGCCTTTAACCGCCAGCGCTACTGGGGTGAGCCGATTCCGTTGATTCACTGCCCGAACTGCGGCGTAGTCGCGGTCCCCTATGAGGAGCTTCCGCTCCGCCTGCCCGATATGGATAACTTTAAGCCCGGCGAGGACGGTCAGTCGCCGCTCGCGAAGGTCGAGTCGTTTGTGAACTGCACCTGCCCGAAGTGCGGCGGCGCGGCAAAGCGCGAGACCGATACCATGCCGCAGTGGGCGGGTTCCTCTTGGTACTTCCTTCGCTACTGCGACCCGCACAACAGCGAGAAGTTCGCGGACAGAGAGAAGATTAACTACTGGATGCCGGTTGACTGGTACAACGGCGGTATGGAGCATGTGACACGCCACCTGATTTATTCCCGTTTCTGGCACCACTTCCTCTATGATCTCGGCGAGGTCAATACACCGGAGCCCTATAAGAAGCGCTCGGCGCAGGGGATGATACTCGGCGCGGACGGCGAGAAGATGAGCAAGTCGAAGGGCAATGTTGTGGATCCGCTCGACATCGTTTCGCAGTACGGTGCGGATACGCTTCGCGTCTATGTGCTCTTTATGGGGGATTACGGCTCGGCGGCGCCGTGGAACGACAGCTCAGTCAAGGGCTGCCGCCGCTTCCTGGAGCGCGTGTTTGCGCTGCAGGACATCGTGGTGCCGGAGACAGTGAAGTCGCTCGAGGCTTCCCTCCACAAGACGATCAAGAAGGTCTCGGCGGACATCGAAGAGCAGAAGTACAACACAGCCATTGCTGCGCTCATGACCTTCCTGAATGAGGTCGGCAAGGAGAAGAAAATCGGCAGAGAGCAGTTGCTCTGCTTTGTGAAGCTTCTGAATCCGTTTGCGCCGCACATCGCCGAGGAGATTTATCAGAATCAGGGCGGCGAGGGCTCGCTGCAGCTTGCTTCCTGGCCGGAGCACGATGAGGCGAAGACCGTCGACGAGAGTATCGAAATCGGCGTGCAGGTAAACGGTAAGCTCCGAGCAACCGTGACCATCCCGACCGACTGCGAGAAAGAGGAAGCCCTTGCTCTCGCAAAGGCGGACGAGAAGGTGCAGGCGGCGCTCGAAGGTAAGAACCTCGTCAAAGAAATTTATGTGCCGAATAAGATTGTGAACCTTGTGGTAAAGTAATTGCGACAAGAAGAAACGCTCTCCCTTGCCTGCGAAAGCAGACAAAGGGAGAGCGTTTTATTTTGTTTCATTGCATGTCAACGCCTTTCTGTTTCATAGCCGGGCTGAAGTCAGACCGTGTGAGTTCATCAAGGTGCATCTTTCCATCCGTGCGTTGTCGGATTGCTTTTTTGTTCAGAGTATCATAGGCTTGCATTTCAAGTTATCCTACTTGATCTTGCAATCTAGATTTCCTTTTTCTTTCTAGATTGCAAGATTAAGTAGGACAGTCTGAAATAATTCCTCCGGCGAACTGTAATGAAAAGATTTTCGG
>NZ_DBHIHF010000023.1:0-36414 GCF_057248925.1 Stomatobaculum sp. | reverse complement strand
GGCGTGGGCGCAGGTGTCGGCGCCACGCTCGCGTCGTGAATTACCTGGTCCAGGGCGACCTGTGCCGCGAGCATAGCCGCAATCGAGGAGGAAGGTGCCGTCGCATTCGACACTGCCGCCGCATTGTTCAATGCCGCCTGCAAGGCCGCCGCGAGCGTCGGGTCGGAGACATTCGGGAGTGCCGCCGTGCCAGTCGCGCGACTCGCATCGAGTGCCGCGCGCGCCGCTGTCCAGGCCGGATCCACCTCGTAGTACGCGTAGATTGTTAAATCCGTGTTGACCGCATCCGTCGCCGGATCAAAAGCCGTATAACTGCCCGCTGTCTTCGAGAGACCCACGAAGCGATACTTGCCGTTGTCGAGGTTCTGCGTGAAGTCGAGCGGCAACGCCGTATAGGCTGTATTCGCCGCGGGCGCCGAACCCTTCCGGAGCAGCACGGTCGCATTGTTGCTCGCCGTTCTGCCGTCGATGATGCGGAACTTCACCGCCTTATGGTAGGTCAGGACGAGCTTGTCGCCGATTTCCGCCGGGAGCTCGTAAATCGCACCCGGGTTGGTCGCAAAATCCGCCGGAAGCTGCGAGCTCAAATCCACTGCCGTCAGGGCACCGCTCGCATCTTTTCGGACGGCATAGAGCGCATAGTCGGTCTTGCCGATTGCCGCCGTGTTCAGGGCTGTCGTAATCATAAAGTCCGCGATTCGCGCCGCCGCATCTTCCGGTACCGGGCGGTTTAAGACCGCGCCGTCAGCTGTTCTGGTCAGGCTGCGGAACAGTTTCACGTCGAGCATCCAGCCGAAGCGGAATGAAGCCTCACCGCTGTTTCCGTCGGCCAGCGAAACTGCCTGTCTCACATCTGCGCTCGGCGCGCCCTTCTGGAGCTTGATGGTATAGGTCGCGTTGCTGTTGGTCGCCCAGACATTGTCCTCCGGAAGCTGCGGGCTGTTAAGCGCATCCTGCTTTGTCCGGCGGATGTTCTCGGCGACGCCGACGCTGTTGTCGCTCGATGAGACCTGCAGTTCCACCTGATTCGCGCCGGGTGTGCTCTGATAAATCGGCTCAAAGACCGCGTTTCCGCTCACCGTGACACTCTGACTGCGCAGTGCCGGGTTAAAGCCGAGCACACTGCCGCCGAGGAGCTGCCAGCGCACAAAGGCCGCGCCGGTGCTGTCGGTCGCATCGGCCGAGAGCATCACGATGTCACCGCTCTTGGCATCGTCGATTTCCTTCTCATCCGAGACCGGGAGCGTTGCGCCGGCTCTCGTGTGCAGGAGCAGACGGCCGCTGTTTGCCGGGTCGTTGTAGACCTTAACCGTGAATGTGTCGTTTGCGACCGCAGCGCTCTGTGTCGCTGCCGGAACGGTCGTGCCGTACCCCGCCGCCGCATTCGCCGCCGGGTTCTGTGCACTGCCGTTCGGCTGTGCGACAACCGTATAACTTCTCACCGGGTCAAGACCCGTGAAGACCACGCCGCTGCCGCCCGGGCTCACAAAACCCGGTGCGACCGCATTGCCCGCGTCGTCGACGAGCGCATACTGGCTGTTCGCGTCCGCCGGATTGACTGTGATCGAGGCCGTGTTGTTCGAGGGGTCCGGCACTGCCGTGAGATTCGGCTGTGTCGCCGGAATCACCGCGAGCGCCTCCGGTCCCTTCTTATTGGCCGGGACCGCGGAAATATTGGTTCCGGCCGCCGGATTCTGATCGGCTGCCAGCTCATAGATATGATAGGGCTGTCCCGGACGGAGGCCCGTAAAACTGCCTGTCGAGAGCGCAAGTCCCGTCATCGTCGCAATCACATTGCCGTTCAGATCCGTGACCGTATAGACGCGCGAGGTATTCGGCGTGTTGACTCGAAGCTGCCCCGTGCCGTCCGCGCCGCTGACACTTGCATCCACATTCGGCACCGCAAAGACCATATCGCTGAGCGCGGCAATCAGGACAAAGTGCGCGGTATAGCTCGCATTGCCCTGCACCGTCAGGCTGCCGAAGTTCTGATCCGTCGACACGAGGTTCCCGACATTGTCATACCAGCCCTCGAACTGATAGCCGGTGTTCGGCGTGACCGCCGGTGCCAGGCTGCTGAGCGCCGTATTCTTTAACACCGACTGCACCGCCGTGCCGCTGATGCTGCCGTTCGCCCCGCTGAAGAAGCGCACCGTGCCCCAGTCGGCCGGGTTCTTTTTGAACACATAGATGTACTTATTCGGTCCCGCAGCTGTGACCGAAAGCGAGTCCGTTCCGCTCAGCTTCGATCCGTCCGGTGCGGTCCCGCTCGCATTTGCCTTGTACCAGCCATCGCCGAGATAGCCGGTTGCCGGTGTCGCCGAGATGCCGTGCAGCGTGAGCAGTTCGTCGAGCGTGTAGGTCTTCGGCATCGTCATCTGCTGTACGAGTACGCCGCTGAGCGAGCCGCCGGTGCCGCCGCCCTCCGTCTTCGCGGTGTAATAGACCTTCGCAAAGGCGTTCGGATTCGGCTGATAGCGCACCACAATGGTCGCCGGGTCGGTCGTCGACTCGTACCGGATACTGCCGCTCGCCGTTGCGGTCGGCTGCACGAGTATCTGCGGCTGCTGGGTCAGTGCCGCGGAATCCAGTGCGATTGCGCTGACCACCGTGTAGTTCGGCACATAGGGGATGCTGACTGTCGTCAGACTGCCCGGTGCCGTCGCCTTCTCGATAATCGGCCGCGGCACATTGCTGTCTACGAAACCGCTTGCATCGTTGTCACGCGAACTCTTCAGGACAATGCTGACCATGTTCGTGTAGTCCGGATTCAGTTTGTAGATATACTTGACCTTGACGTCCTGGTTCGGCATCCACTTGAAGCTGACCGGCGTCGGTGACACCGCATTAACCGCCGGCATCTGCAGATCGAAAAGGCTCTCCTCGAGCCCCCGCTGTCTCACAAAGGTCTCCGCCGTGCCGCCGGCCACGACGGTCTTCGAGAGGGTCTTCTTTTCCTTACCGCTCACGATTTCCGCCTTGTAGAACACATACTTCGGATGATGCGCCGCCGTATTGTCTTTCGGATTGTTTGCATCCGGAAGCAGCGCCGCCGTGAAGCGCGTCGTGCCGTTTTGCACGCCTGCGCCGTCGCTCTCCGCGGCAAAAAGTTTTGCCGAGCCGAGTATGCCGCTCGTGCCGACCGGCACTGTCATGCTGTTCTCAATATTCGAGGAATCCAGATAGACATAGCTCGTCGAGAACTTGAACTTCTGATTCGTGTCCGGCTCGTAGTCAAACTGCATCGAGACGTTCTGGTTCGGCATGTTGCTGTCCAGAAGCAGCGGACTTGTAATCGTAGGCGGCACCAGGAAGCGCTCGTCTCCGGGGATCACCGCGCCGTCCGGCCCGAGGCCGGAGGCACCAGTGACCGTGAAGTCTGTGGCCGCGGTCTTCGCTGCATCCGTGGAGCCCGTACTCTTCACCGTGACCCCGGTGATTTTATAGCCCGGCAGATCCACACTGCCCTTGCTCACAGCGCTCTCAACCACAATATCATCATCGCTCCGGTCAAAAGTCCAAGGCGCAAATTCGCTTGCCGCATCCGCTTTTCTGCCGTGTGTCGTGAAGAGCTTGTAGTTCGCACTGCCCATCCAGTTTGCCCGGTAGACTGTCGTCGTGTTGTAGGGAAACACCGGATCCATACCGACTTCCGGTCTGACATCTGCTTCGATGCCCGTGCTCGCACCGGTCGGAACAATCTTTTTCCATCCGGTAAAGGTATAACCCGTCCAGGTAGGCGGCGCGATATCGTCCTGCCCCCAGGGGAGCACCGGCTTACCGCCGGGCCAGGATGTGTTGGGTCTTGCAAAACTTCCCGCATAGTTATTGTCCATGTGTCCGGAAAACGGTGCACTGGCGTTCAACGCATGACCGGATTGACCATCGATGATATAAAAGCGCCCGGTCTGCGTCACGTTGTGCCAACCCGTGAGATTCGGTGTCGTAGGATTTGTCGTCGTCGCATTCACCCTCGGCCCGCTCCCCGTGTCAAAAACAATTTTGGCGGCTGTGCCATAGCTGCTCGCATGATCGGGATTGGAATACCCGATACCCGATGTACTCGCATAGTCCGAGTAATCCACAGGCCCTGCCGCCTGTGCCGTCAGCAGCTGGGTCGAGAACAGGCTCAGCGCGAGAAGCGCGGTCAATGCCCTCTTTCTCAGTTTGTGTCGTTTCATTCTGTTCTCCTATCTATCAGGGCACCGAAGCGGTGCCCCGACATATTCAACGCTGCCACGCGCCGTTTGCATCGACGCGATAGCCGTCCGGCGTGGTCTCATTAACATACATGGAGCCGTGCGGGCGAACCGTGTTCCCCGCCTTGTAGAACCACTTCTCGTTGACCGCATCGTACTCGTAGGTGTACGCGATCGTCTCCGGGGTGAAGTAGTACCACTTGCCGTTGATCGCCTGCCAGCCCGTCGGCATCACACCTGTCGTCAAATCCAGATAATACCAGTGTTTGTCCACTTCGTCAAAATACCAGCCGTACTGCATCTTGCCGAGCCAGCCGTCGTTCGCCGTGTTGCAGTAGTACCAACTGCCCTGCTCGTCCTTAAACCAGCCGAAGTCCATAATACCGTACGAGTTAAAGTGATACCAGCCGTTTTTGTTCAGCTCGCCGTTTGCGTAGTCCAGCTTTGCCCAGCGTCCCACCAGGCGGATACCGCCGTTCAGCGTGAAGATCCACTCGGAGTGCTCCGGGTTAATCAGCTGCCAGTTTCCGTTCGTACTGACGGTATAGCCCGGCTCATAATCCGCATATAAAGCCCTTTCTTTGTCGCTCATCACGAAACAAAGTTGCTGTCGCCGCCGTATCACGACGGTTGTTTTGTATCGGACAAAGACAAAAACGACAGGGCGGTGAATGCTCTCTTCACCGCCCTGCCTACTGTAAAAATATACGTCTGCGCTTCCGTTTTATTCGACCTGGCGCCGCAACTTCAGCTGCCGGAACCGTTCAAAATCTCAATCGGATGCGCCTCATAGAGAAACAGCATCGCGTCGTAATAGGCCGCCGGCGCGCCTTTCAGCCGATAGCTGCGATCCGGCAAAAGCCGCATCAAAAAGGTATAGCCTTCGCCAAGCTGCATCATCCGCATGGGTGTATGCACCAGGGTGTAAACCCGGCTCTCCTCCTTTGTGATCTGCGAAAAATAGAGGACATATTGCCGCCCCTCCGCAAAGCGCGCCTGCGCTGCCAGCGGGTCGCAGGAAACAAAGTGCTGTATGCTCCGCTTTGCTTCACCCATGCGCTTAATATTGTCCCCCAGCTTCCAGACATCGGTGCCGATTGCGTAGTAGTCGTTTCCGAGGCCCTGCGAAAGGAGAACGCCCATGCTTGTGTAAATCGGATTCACCCGCTCAATGTGCCCGTCGTGCGCGGAAACGACAATCTTTCCGGAGCCGATTTCGGCCTCGATGTTTCGGATGGCCTTTACATTCTCCGCCATATCCCGGTCTCGAAGCGTATTGGAATCCTCGGTTGAAGTCCAGGATTCCATCGCCTGGCGCACAGTTGTGAGTTCCATTTGAAAGTCCCTCGCATCCGCATCGCGCATATCCGCATCACCGGCTTTCGCGCGCAGCCCATCCAGAAACGCAACGGCCTGCCCCGCACGTTCCGCATTGATCGAATAGGGGGGCGTCAGAACATTTTTGAAGACCGCATCAAATTCCGCCTCGGTCGCGAGTCCGTGCGCAAGGCTGTACTGCTTTAAAAACGCATAGCCGGTCTCGGGATTCTGCATATCAAAGCCGTAAAAGCGAACCTTTTTCTCTTCCGGCGCTGTCCGGTTCCAGTCTTGTATCCAGCCAAGCAGTGCAGCCATCTCTTTGGTGTGATAAATCGGGAACGAGAACTTCTGTACCAGCTCTTCCGGCTTGCCCTCGCCGCTCTGCAAATAGCGGTTGATGTCGGCACACTCGCTGTAGTCCGCTTCGAGCGCAAAAGCCGTATAGCCCTGTTTCTCGACCATCTCTCGCAAGACAGAGAGTTTCAGCTCCTGAAATTCACGGCTGCCGTGTACCCCTTCCCCGACGGCAAGGACGGATACATTGTCCGGGATATGATCCGCGGATAGGGACTGCATCTCTGCCCTGAGTTCCGGAATTTCCCGGTGCGCCTGTATCTCCTCTATCTTCTGCTTTCCGAAGACCAAAAGCCCCGCTCCGAGCAGGAGCAGCATGAGCCCAAATATCAGTCGAACGCACACTTTCAATATTTTTTTCAGAATATTCCGCATGATACCGTACCTCCTTAAAATGACAATTCCTTCTTTCGAAAGCCGAGCAGTACAAGCAGCAGCGGAAGTATCATATAGATTCCGAGCGCGAGCACAAAGATGCCGACAAACGGCTTTCCGTCCTGTATGTTGTTCTGCACGCTGCGAAGCAGCGCCGTGTAGAGAAAGGGGCGCAGACGTCCCACGTTATCTTTGAGCGGTCCCGTCAGCAGGGTCATCGTGATCAGAATAAACATTGCGTTCGATGAGAGCAGCGCAAAGGCAATCGCGCCCTGCAAACTGTTCTGCGTAAGGAAGCAGAGGGTCGCCGCAAGCTGCATGAATCCGAGCGTCCGGAGAAATACCTGTGCAACGGTGAGCGCGACCGACACTGCCTCCGCGTCTGTATAGAAAAGACGGCGCGCACCCGGGAGCAGAAAGCAGAGCGCAGCGGTCGGCACGAGCGTGAACAGCAGAAGCAGCGCGCACTCTCCGAATTTTGCGAGGACTATGCCTTCCCGTGAGACACCCGCGCCGATTGCAACCTGCATCGCCCGGCACTTAAAGTCGTCCGCATAGACAGAGACAAAGAGCAACGTCCCGATGACCAGCGGAAAAAAGTCGAGCGCGAACTCGGTCGCTCGACGCATATCGGCCGAAACCGCACCGTTGCCGCCGTAGAACAAAAGCAACAGTGCCAGGCAAAGTTCAAAGCCCGGAATTCCGACGCGGACGCTTCGTTTTTTCAAAACGCGCGCGATGTCCGCAAGCATATAGTTATGCATCTTTTCTGCCTCCCGTCAGCGAAAAATAGTAATCCTCAAGGCTCTGCCCGTTTTCTTCCCGCCCGCAGACTCGAATTCCCGCTGCCTGCAACACGCGCTTGGCCCGCTCACAATCAGAAACCCGCAAGGTCACACAACCGGCTGCCTCCGACTGTAACTCTGTCCGCGCAATCTCGCGCACCAGAGCGCCGTTCTCCAGAATTCCGAAGCGATCCGCCGTGTGCTCGAGTTCCCCTAAGATATGGGAAGAAAGCAGAATGGTGCTTCCCTCTTCCGCAGCAAGTTTTCGGAACAGCACGCGCATCTCGGCAATCCCCTCCGGGTCCAGACCGTTCACCGGCTCGTCGAGCAGTAAAATCTCCGGCTTTCCGAGCAGCGCATTCGCAATACCGAGACGCTGTCGCATACCGAGCGAAAAAGCACCGAACTTGGACTTGACGCCCGAAAGGCCGACGAGCGCTAACACCCGCTCGATTTCCGCCGTGTCCCGTATTCCCTTGACCCCGCAGTAAAAGCGTAAATTCTCCTCCGCACTCAAATAGTCAAAAAAGTTGCCGCCGATAAAGAAGCCTATCTTTCGCCTTGCCTTCCGAAGTCCTGCCTGCGTTGTCTCTCCGTCAATCGAGACTTGCCCACCCTGTATCTCCGTGAGCCCCAGAATGGTCTTGAACAACGTTGTTTTTCCGGCGCCGTTTTTTCCAATCAGACCGTAGATTTCTCCCTGTCCTACCGTTAGGTTCAGGCCGTCCAGCACAGGCCTTTTGCCGTAGCGCTTGCTGACCTCCCTAAGTTCAATCCGATTCATACTTTGTCGCTCCTCTTCCGTCTCTTTTTGGTTCACGCTGCGGGCTGATGCGGAATCCGCAGCGACCGTCGACCCTTCCGATTCTCCTTCGTTCTTTCGCAATAGTTAACTATTTGCATAATACACCAATTCTCTATTAACTGCAAGCACAGTTGTTGCCGCAGCGCTGCCGCTGTCTTCGCGGCGACCGGGAGATGCTGATTGCCTTCGAACGGTTGCGCGACACTACAGGCGCCGGGCACAAAAAAAGAGAGAATGCTCTCGCATTCTCTCTCGTTCCATCTCAGTTAAAATCCTGCTGTCGTTTCGTTTGCCCCCGTTTGGGATAAGCTTACTGAACAGCCGTTACGTTGACTGCCTGCGGTCCTCTGTTGCCGTCAGCCACTTCGAACGTGACCTTCTGGCCATCCTCGAGCGTCTTGTAGCCCTCAGAGTTGATACCGGAGAAGTGAACGAAAATCTCGCTCTTGTCCGCATCGTCCGTGATGAAACCATAACCCTTAGTCGCATTGAACCACTTAACTGTTCCGTTGTGCATTGTCGTGCCTCCATGAATAAAATAATCCGTAATCCCCCGGGGCAACAAAGTGCGTGTCAGATCGACCACGGATGGAACCTCATGGTCTTTGCTGTCGCGCGAATCCGTGTCCACTCAAATCACAATGTAACTATAGCAAGTATTACGGTGAGTGTCAATGCGTATTTCGGTTTTTCCTGTGTTGTTTTCACATTTTTATGAATGCCGTTTATTAAAAATTGTGCAAATTCACAGAGAGTATTCTGTCAAATCGCTGTCGCAAAGCAGCAGTTCCACGGCGAGTTGCTCGCCCATACGACCGGATTTATAGGCTGTTTCCAAGGCTGCGGCGCGCCGTTCGGCGGCCGCAAGACCGCTGAGCGAAAGTTGTCGCCCCATTTGCAAAAGTTTCCGTACCAGCCACTGGGGTTGCCCGGCGAGCTCCGCAATTTCTTTTTCCCGCTTTCCCTCGGCCGCAAAGGCCTTGACGAGGCGAAGCTGGCGGTACTGGCGGCTTAACATCGCCAGAATGCGCCCGGGCTTTTCCTTGAGAGCAAGCAAGTCACTGTAGAGCGAGAGCGCCCGGTCTGTCTTCCGCTCACAGCTCGCCGCAATCATATCAAAGATGCGATTCTCAACCGAGACCGAAATAATTGCCGCCAGGTCTTCCCGCGTGACCACATCCCGCACGCCGAGGTAGGCAATCAGCTTTTCAAGCTCGCCGCCGAGCATCTCCATATCCCCGCCGACCGCCGCAAGCAGCTGCTCGAGCACACTCTCCTGAATTTTTTTGCCGCTCCGCAACAGGTAGCGCGCTGCCCAGAGCTTCAGATCCCGCTCTGCCGGGTGCGCACACTCCGCAATCCCGCCGAGCTTTGCGACTGCCTTGTAGAGGCGTGTTCGCTTGTCGACACTCTCCTCCGAGAAGACCAGAAGGGTGCTTTCCGGCAGTGTGGGCAGATAGTCAGCGAGCTTGTCGGCGCTCTTTTGGAAGAGACCGCTCTCCTCGACGAAGACCAGACGACGCTCCGCAAAAAAGGGCAACGTATCGGCCGCCGCAATGATATTGTCCTCGTTCGCCGCTTCTTCCCGCAACAGCGTGACATTCATGCTGTCGCCCGCAAACAATGAAAAAAAGCGGGCCTTATAGTTCCTGCGGAGATAGCTTTCCTCTCCGCAAAGAAGATAGGCCCGCGAGAGCGCACCGCTTTTCAGTGCGCTCTCAAGTTCTGCTGTACTCACTTTTTCTTGTGGAAGGAGCCGTAGCTGTGACCGGGCTCCATCTTGACGCCGCGCGCCGCCGCAAGCTCACTGACCGTGACGAGCTGATAACCTCTTCTGGTCAGCTCCGGAATAATGCGCTCTGCCGCCGCCGCACTCTGTGCATAGATGCTGTGCATGAGGACAATGTCGCCGTCCTTCACCTGGCTCAGAACGACATTCACCGTATTGTCCGCGTTCTTGGTCTTCCAGTCCAAGGTATCAATATCCCAGAGCGTCGCCGAATAGCCCATTGCCGCGAGCGTCGGACGCGCCTTGCCGCCGAGCGAACCGTAGGGCGGGCGCACCAGCGTTGCGCTCTGACCGGTTGCCTCGCGGATTGTGCGGTTGGTCTTCTGAATCGATTCCTGCACGGCCGGACCGCTGAGTTTTGCGAGATTCTCGTGTGCCCAGCTGTGATTGCCGAGCTCCATGCCGTCCGCCGCCATGCGCTGCACAGTCTTCTGATGACGCGCCACGAGATTACCGACCATGAAGAAGGTCGCGCGGCCGCCGTTTGCCTCGAGCGCCGAGAGTATTTGTGCGTCGTACTTGCTCGGTCCGTCGTCAAAGGTCAAAGCGACCATCGGGCGGTTCGGATCCACCTTTCGCACTGACGCTTCCGCAACCTCTGCCGGGGTCTCCCCCTTCTTCACGACCGCAATCCGCACGCCGTCAATGTGCGTGCCGACGCCGACTTTACCGGCATCCTGTCCGTTCGTGACCCAGTCGAGCCACTGCCCGTTCACCTGTGCCTTCGTGTATACATCAAAAGAAGACGCGAGCTCGCCGTTCAGCCAGACACGAACACCTTCGAGCGGCGCCGTGCCGCCTTCCACGCCGGCCACGGCACCGTTCTCCTTGGTGCCGGTCCAGCCGCTACCGCTCACATTGACCTGGTACTGAATGGTTCCCGTCATGCCTGCCGGCTGCTCTCTGAGCGCCGCGCGAAATGCCGTTGGATAGGTTCCCGTGCGGGTCAGCATGTGGTTGTCCCCGGCCCAACCGGTCCAGCCCTGTCCCTTATATTCCATCTCGTAGGAAAGGACTACCTTGCCCTCTTCCGCGTGTACAGGCGCCGAGAGATCTCCGGAAAGGTTACTCATACCAAGCGTCATCGCGAGCGAAAGAGCAACCGCCGCAATACGCTGAAAAATCGTTTGTTTTTTCATCGTTTTCTTTTCTGCCTCCTCGTTCATAATATTTCCCCCATTTGTTGCCTGAGAAGCACAAAGACCGTGCGCCGTTTCTTTCCATAGCCGTTCTGCGCACGATAGCGTCTATTATAACATGTTTTGTACTTATGACTACCCTAAAAGTCCTAAACTTTCCTTTAAAACGCGCACTTGCCCGCATTCCTCGCAAATGTTAGAATGAAAAAAATATAGCTTGTTTGAAAGGAGTCTTATGGCCAACGAGGAGGCGAGAAACCCAAGTCAGCCGACGCCGGAGGAAAAGAAGCCGGGTAATGTGTTTCTCTTCTATGTAATTCCCTTTCTTCTCCTGAATCTTCTGATCTTTTTCCTGGTGACCTTGCGTCCCAAGTTTAAGCTTCATATTGAGGAGTCCGTCGATTTCCGCTCGGCTGAAATCGAACTGGAGATGCACCCGCGCCTGCCGCTCGCTGCGTTTGATGTCAAACTCGACGACACACCGCTGAACCTTGAGAATCTGGGCGGCGGACACTATAAGACGAGCGTCGACAAGAACGGCACGCTGGAAGTCACGGTTCGCTATATCAACGGCATGAGCCGCACCCAGTACGAACACATCGGCTCGGTCGATGATCAGCCCCCGCTGATTTCCGGCGAGGAGCTCGACGGCAACATGCTGACCGTGAGCTTTGACGACGCCCAATCCGGTGTGGACTATGATTCGATTTACGGCATAGACGCAAACGAGGAGCACGTGCTCCCGCGCAGCATCGACGATACCGCCCACACCGCAGTCTTCCAGATTACGACCGACCGCCTCGAAATTCACGCGTCCGATAAACTCGGCCACGAAGCTGTCTGCAATTTCTCCGAGCTCGATGCAATGGGAAACGGCGGTGACAACAGCCACGAGTACCACACTTACGGCGCCGACGAAAAGAAGCAGGGCGGCACCGCCGTCGAGGATGAGACGCGAGAGAGCGAGCGGAAGCAGAACAGCAAAAAGGCAGAGCAAAGCGAGAGCCGGACAAGAGCGACGAAAGAGAGCACGAGCGCGGCCGTAACGAGCACAGCGGCTCCCACCAAGGCAAAGGAGAGCCGGACCGCAGCAAAGACCAGCACCGCCGCTCCCACCACCAAGGCGAAAGAAAGCAGCGCCGCCAAGCAGACAAGCGCCGCGGGCACAAAGGCAAAGGAAACTTCCGCTGCGGGCACGAAGGCAAAAGAAAGTTCGACTGCCGCAAAACAGACAAGCGCTGCTTCCGGCAAGGCAAAGGAAACTTCCGCCGCGAAATCGGACACCAAGGCCAATGCCGTCAACAACAGCGGTGCGCCCGCCCCGGGCGAGACTGTCTCCGGCGGAAAAAGCGGTCCGGCAAAATCCACCGAGCCGAAGAAAAGCACTTCTTCGATCCAGGTGGTCGAACCGCTGAATCCGTAACTTCGAAAAAGATAGGAAAAAGCCCCGAATCCATCGGATTCGGGGCTTTTGATTTGCGGTTTCATATCGCTCAGAGCAAGCCCTGCCAGAGATTGCCGAGCGCTGTGAGCAACAGATTGTTTCGGTAGAGGAAACTGAGCCAGCCTGTCGCCTCAATGCACTCCAGCACCCCGCTGCCAAGCGGCGTGTATTGAAAGAGATTCAGGAGAATAAAGCCGAACCAGAGGAAAAAGAAGCCTTCTGCGAGTCCCAGCACGGCTCCCGCAATCTGGTTGATTCCGTGAATAATCGGGAGTGCTGTAAAGAGATTCAGCACGCGCATCAGAAGATGCAGCAACATGCGAAACAGTATAAACAGCAGGCTGAAACCGAAGTAGTTTAAAAGTGTTCGCCCCAGGAAATCCGCCGCATACTGCTGAAAACCGGTTGCGCCGAGCGCTTCCCAGTTTGTCGACGTATTGTTGGTGCGAAGTCCGGCTTTCAGGCTGTCCGGAATGGGCAGATTTTCAATCACGCGGTCCTGCCCCGCCGTGTCATCAATCTGGCGGTCCGTCACGGTATCCAGACCTGTCTTCTCGGAAATGTAGCGCTCCGCGGCCGTCTGTAAGCCTGTGTTCTTTGCGAGAAAACTCGCCGTTCCCGGCAGCGCCGTCCGCGCAAACAGGGTTGTCAGAATCAGGGCAAGGGCGCTCACCGCGAGGCGAAGAAAGCCCCGCCGGTGGCCGTCCAGCATCATTCCGAGCAGAAACAGGGCGACGAGCAGCGCGAACCAGTTCCGATCAAGCCAGGCGCTGAGTTGCACTGCCATCAGCCGAGGAAATCCTCTTCCTTCAGAATCAGGAGCCCATCTTTGTTATAGCGCTTGGAGAAGAGCCCGCCGAGTCTTCTGCTGAGCGGCGGCTTCTCCGCGCGATCGGCCGCTTCTTCAATCAGAGTCTCCGCATTTTTCCGCGTGAGCTTTACATTGTCCGCCTGCAGAAGCTCAATCCGCTCGTAGAGGGCATTCATGCTCTTGCCCGTAATCACACAGTCGATATTGCGCGCGTAGACCGCCGCGTAGTTTGCAAACGCATCCTTGGTCATCGGCTCGTTCTCATAGAGACGCTTCTTATCGGCCTCCAGTTTTGCGAGGTCCTCCGCATGCGTGCGCGCCTGGCGTGTTACCGCCTGCGCCGCTTCCGTGACCTGCGCTGCTCCCGCGGCCTGCGGTCTCTCTCTGTCCTCCGCCCTGGTCTGCGGTGCGGTGCGCACCTGTACGGTCTCTTCTTCGACAGCACTCGTTGCCGGTGCTGCGCCGTTCGCCTGCACTACATTGTTCTCCCGCGCCTTGGCGAGCTTTTCCCTCTCCGCTTCCGTAGCCTTTTTCTCGGCCTCGACTCTTTCTCTCTCCGCCGCTTCTTTTGCCGCGGCCGCCTGAAGCGCTCCTTCCCTGCGACGCGCTTCTTCTTCCTTGCGGCGCGCTTCCTTTGCCTCCAGGGCACTCTTTGTCACTTCTTCCTGGCGACGTGCCTCGGCCTCCCGGTACTTCGCTTCCGCCGCAAAGTATGCCTTTACATCCTCGCGCTTATCCGCCGTGTGGAAGACCTTTTCCACTTCCGGGTGCGACGCGCGGAGTCTGGTGAGCTGTAACGGATTGTCAATCAGAAGCACGGTGCGCATGCCGCCGTCCGCGGCGATCAGCTGAATCAGTTCGCTGAGGCTCACATCGCTCAAATCGCCCGCCTCCTCAATGATGAGGTCTCGGCCTGCGGTCTTCTCCGCAGAATTGCGGACGCCGTAGACATTCAGGCGCTCTGCCTTCACCTTGGCCGCGGGACGCTTGAAGCCGGTCACGGCCTGCGCCTCCTTGAGGCGCTCCACCGCCCCCTGCAATCCCTCTTCCGGTGTCCTTCCCTCAATCAATGCGTTGAATGAGCCCGGCGTCCGGAGCAGTTTCGGCTGCTTCGGTCTGTACTCTGCGGCTGCTGCCTCTTCCGCAAGCGGCTCCTTCGCAGTGCTCACGGCACGTTCTACCGCCGGTGTAGTCGCTGCCGCTTTCTCCTCCGGTGCCGCCGCTTCCGCCACGGCGGGGGCTGCCGTCTCCGGTTTGCCTGTCGCCGCTTCCGCGGTCTGCTCGTCTGTCTTCTCTGCGACCTGTTCCGCGGGGACAGCCGCAATCTCCGCCGCCT
The DNA here is from genome assembly GCF_057248925.1 of Stomatobaculum sp. Classification (NCBI taxonomy): domain Bacteria; kingdom Bacillati; phylum Bacillota; class Clostridia; order Lachnospirales; family Lachnospiraceae; genus Stomatobaculum; species Stomatobaculum sp. The sequence goes on along the minus strand of NZ_DBHIHF010000023.1, from coordinate 22,057 downwards.
TGACAGGCGTCTCTTCGACGGCAGTCGCGGTCTCCGCACTCCCGGTTGCCTTGACAGGCGTCTCTTCGACGACAGCCGCAGTCTCCCCGGGCTTCTCGGCGGGCTTCTGAATCAGCTCCGCCTCTTTGTCCTGCTCAAGGCGGCGCAGTTCCGCCTCCTCCCGCGCGAGCTGTTCCCGTCTCTCCTGTCCGGGGAGTTTCGGCAACACCTTGGTCTCATCGAGCTTCGCTTCGCGGGATCTCAGCTCCTCTTCGGTCTCGCTGGCGCGCGCCGCCGCCCGCGCTCTGGCTGCCGCGCTCTCTTCCTCATAGCGAAGTCTGTCCACCATGAGCTGCTCGGTGCCCGGAAATTCGGAATCGGCCGCGCGCTGCTCGGTCGACACCACATATTCGCGCGAAGGGCGGGAACTCTCCTCGCGATAGCGCTGTTCTACTGTGCGCGGATCCGCAACCGGCGCGCTCTCCGTCACTGCCGCATGCTCTAAGGTCGGCACACTTCCCGCTCCCGCGGCTGACAGTGCCGCTGTCTGCATGCTTTCCGTCTCGGCCTGCATATACGCCGCGCTCTGCGACTGGGAAGACATTGTCGCGACCTTGCGCCCGAGTTTCTCCTCCTCGAGGCGGCGGAGATGCGCGTCGATTTCTGCATCAATATCGTTCTGCGCGGGCGCCTCCTGCGGCTGCACGGCCTCCGTCCACGAAGGCACACCGGTCGTCGCCGCCGTCGCCGTTTGGAAGGTCGGCACATTGCGATAGCGATCCTCCTGCGCCGCCGCATACGGCTCGGTCAGCGCCTGCGTGGGTACCGGGGCGGGATTCGATGCCGCCGGGATTTCCGGCGCCGTCTGCGCCGCCATCGGCTGCGGCGCTATCCCTGCCGCTGCGCCGCCGACATACTGCGGCATTGCGACTGCGGGCTGCGGCACCGCCGTCTCCTGAACTGCCGTATTGCCGTACGGCACACTCTCCGTGTACTGCGGTGCGGCAACCGGCGCTGCGGTGGGCGGCAGTACGGTCTCCGGTGCCGCTGTGAAAGGCGGTACGGTCGCTGTCGCTGTCATGACAGGCGGCACTGCCTCCTGCGGCTGCAACGAAAACTCCGGAATCACCGCTACGGCCTGTGAAAATGCCGGTGTCACCGGCGCCGTCTCCCGCACGGCATTCTGACGCGGCGAGCTTGCCGGCTGGTAATAAATTTCTCCGGCAATGCTCTGCTGGTATTCGTTCAGCGGCTCACCCTCGCCCTCGGCCTTTAAGCGCAGTGCTTTCTGCACCCACTCGCCGGATCCGAAGAGTATGGTAATGCGGTCGCAAAGATCCAGGCAGGCATCCCGCATTCCCGCCTTATGGTAGAGCTCGGCGAGCTCGTACATCCACTCTTCGGAGATTTCCTCATTCACATACTCTTCGAGCGGCGGAATCAGCTGCGGCGGCTGTGCGCCCTTCGCCTTTAAAATCTGATAGCGAAGCAGCTTCTGGCGGGAATCCTGCGGCGCGAGCTTCTGAAATTCCTCGAAGCACTCCTCCGCCTCGTCAATGCTCCCGACCTTCAGGGCAAGCTGCGTCAATTTAAAGAGCAAGCCCCGCCCCATCGGTGTTCTCTCGACCGCGAGGAGCAGAATATCCTTTGCCTCCCGATACTTTTCGTTCTTTTCGTAAATCTCGGAGACCTGCGTCAGGAGACTCACATTCGACACGCGTCTCCAGTCGATTTTATCGGCAATCTTCATTGCCGTCTGATAGTCACCAAGCCCCGCCTGCTTGCGCATCTGCTCCACTTTTACGTTCAGTTCGTGCTTGTCCATCCGCTTCCTTTCCGCCTCTTAAAGCTCCGTTCTTCCTTCCAGGGCACGCAGGAGCGTGACCTCATCGATATATTCCAGATCGCCGCCCACCGGAACCCCGCTCGCAATTCTGGAGACTTTAATGCCTGTCGGTTTCACGAGCTTCGCGATGTACATCGCGGTAGTCTCACCCTCCAGACTCGGGTTCGTTGCAATGATGACCTCCTCCACATCGCCCTCCAGACGCCGCATCAGTTCTTTTAGCTTGATGTCCGAGGGTCCTATGCCGAGCATCGGTGAAATGGCACCGTGCAACACATGGTAGACGCCTTCGTATTTTCCCGTTTTTTCGTAGGCGGCGAGATCTCTCGTGTTCTCGACCACCATAATCTGCCGGTGATTGCGCTTTGCGCTCTTGCAAATCGGGCAGAGCTCCTCATCGGTCAGGGTAAAACATTCCTTGCAATAGCGCACGTTCTGCCGCGCGCTGCGAATGGCATCGGTCAGAGACGCGACGCGTTCCGTCGGCATATTGATGATATGAAACGCAAGGCGCTGCGCGGACTTTCTGCCGACCCCCGGCAGCGCGGAGAGTTCTTCCATGAGTCTCGTGATTTGTTTGCCGTAATAATCCATGAAAATCCGTTCTTTTACTCTTTTCCTTTAGAAAGGCAGTCCGCCGGTCAGCTTGCCCATCATCTGCTGATTCTCGGCCTCCGCCATGCGAAGCGCCTCATTGACCGCCGCCTTGATGAGGTCCTCCAGCATCTCGACATCATCCGGATCCACGGCGTCCTTGTCCAGCGTAATCTTACTGACTTCCCGGCCACCGACCACCGTGACGCGCACCGCGCCGCCGCCGGCCGTCGCCTCAAACTCCTTGCTCTCGAAAGCCTTTGCCTGCTCCTCCATCTGCTTCTGCATCTTCTGGAGCTGTTTCATCATATTGTTTGCGTTGCCGGGCATACCGTTAAATCTTGCCATATTTTTTTCTCCTGTATTTTACTGCCTGCGGCGCACTCATTCTTCCCGCTCCAGCGGAAAATGAATTTGTTCCCGCAGTTCTTCCTCTGTCATGCGATAGCTCCGCGCCGACGTCTGACCGGTCTTTCGCGCGAGCCCCAGTTGAAACTCCTTGCCGTAGCGCTCCCGCAGACAGTCCCGCAGAGCGTCAAGTCCCCCGTTGCCGAGAACGCCTTCCGTCACCTCGTTGGGACAACAGACGGTCAGCTTGCCGCTCTCTTCCGCAATGAGCTCGCAACTGTGGAGTGCCGGGGCGTACATACCGCCGAGACTCTCCGCAATGCTGCCGAGCTCACTCCGGACTTTCATGAAGTCCTCGTAAGCGGGACGCGACAGGGCAATTTCTTTGACTTCCGCGCGCGCTGTATTTTCCGGCGCGACTTCCGTCTCCGCAGGCACGGGCGTTACAGACGCCGCGACCGGGATACCGTTCTTTGCGACATCCTGCAGGCGCTTCTCAAGGCGCGCAATCCGCGAGAGCAGCGCATCGCCGTCGGTGTCCATCTCCGGTTCCGCAAGCCGTATCAGCGCGAGCTCCGTGAGCGTCCGCTTATCGGACGCATAGCGAAGCTGTTGGGACAGCTCCGCCTGCACGCGGATTGCCCGGAGCAACACGGCCTTATTCGCGAGTTCCGCATCCGCGCGGAGCAGTTGCAAGCGCTCGCCCGCGCTGTCCACAAGTCCCTCGGCGTGTTCCGCCGTCTTTAAGACCAGCAGGTTCCGGAGGTACCAGAGGAAGTCCGCATTGAACTGCCCGAGTTCCCGACCCTCGAGAAAGGCACGGTTGAGAAGTGCCAGCGCCTCACCGGTCTTGCCGTAGAGCAGGGCGCGAAACAGTTTCGAGAAGACCTCGACATCCACCGCACCGAGTATGTTCAGCACGGCCTCATAGCGGATCTCTCCGTCCGGACAAAAGGCGACACACTCGTCGAGCAGACTCAGCGCATCGCGCATCGCGCCGTCCGCCTGCGCCGCGATGTAGCGCAGTGCGGCCTCTTCCGCCCGAATATGCTCGGCAGCTGCGAGTTCCGTAAGCCGCGCCGCAATGGTATCCGTCGTGATGCGCCGGAAATCATAGCGCTGGCAGCGGGACAACACTGTGACCGGAATTCTGCTCTGCTCCGTTGTCGCGAGAATAAAAATCACATAGGACGGCGGCTCTTCCAGCGTCTTTAAAAGCGCGTTGAACGCGCCGCTCGAGAGCATGTGCACCTCGTCGATGATAAAGACCCGGTACTTGCCGTCGGTCGGCGGATATTGCACCTGCTCCTTGATGTCGCGGATGTTGTCGACACCGTTGTTCGACGCCGCGTCAATCTCCTGCACATTCATCGAGCTCTCCGAGAGAATCGCTCGACAGGATGCGCAGACCCCGCAGGGATTTCCGTTGACCGGGTTTTCGCAGTTGACGGCGCGCGCCATAATCTTGGCGACACTTGTCTTTCCCGTGCCCCTGGTTCCGCAGAAGAGATAGGCGTGCCCCACACGCCCCGTCTCAATCTGGTTCCGGAGTGCCGTGCAGACGGCATCCTGTCCCTTTACCTCGTCAAAGTTTTTCGGTCTCCACTTCCGGTAAAGTGCGACATAGGCCATCTCAGCGGTCTCCGAACGAGAGCCCGAGAAGTCTCGCCTCTTCGACAATCGAAGCGTTCGGATCCACGGTCTTTAACTTGCCCGCCGACTCCTCGAGCGGAATGCTCGTGATCTCATTGTTCCGGATGACCACCATCTCACCGAAGCGGCCCTCGCTGATCAGCTTTGCCGCGCGTGCGCCGAGACGCGAAGAGAGCACGCGGTCATAGGGATTCGGCGCGCCGCCGCGCTGGGTGTGACCCGGCACGGTCACGCGGACTTCCTGTCCGGTGATGGCCTGAATCTCCGCGCCGATCTCGTAGGCAACCGAGGGATAACGGCGCGATGCGAGCTTGGTCTTTCTCTCCTTCTTGCTGAGCGCCGCCGTCTCCTTCGAGATTGCGCCCTCCGCGACGACAATAATCGAGAAGCGACTGCCCGCCCGCTGGCGTTTCTGCAGTGCCTCGATGATTGCCTTGATATCATAGGGAATTTCCGGAATCAGAATGATGTCCGCGCCGCCCGCAATGCCCGCATAGAGCGTGAGCCAGCCGACTTTATGTCCCATGACTTCGACAATAAAGACTCTGCCGTGGGAAGCCGCCGTCGTGTGAATGCAGTCAATCGCGTTAGAGGCGATTTCAATGGCGCTCTGGAAACCGAAGGTCTCATCCGTGCCGAAGAGATCGTTGTCGATGGTCTTCGGCAGAGAGACGATGTTCAGCCCCTCCTGCCGCAACAGATTGGCCGTCTTCTGGCTGCCGTTGCCGCCGAGCACGCAGAGGCAGTCGAGCCCCAGCTTCCGATAAGTCGCCTTCATCAGTTCCACTTTGTTATTGCCGTTTTCGTCCGGTTGTGTCATCTGCTTGAACGGCTGCCGGCTGGTGCCGAGCAAGGTGCCGCCCCGCGTGAGAATGCCGGAAAAATCATTCTTCAGGAGCAGGCGGTAGTCCTCATACATGAGGCCGCGATAACCGTCCCGAAAGCCGACAATGTCCACGCTGTCATACAGATTGTAGAGCGCTTTTGCGATACCGCGCATCGTCGCATTCAGCGCCTGGCAGTCGCCGCCGCTGGTCAGCATACCGACGCGGATTCGCCCGCCCTTCTTCTCTGCCTTTGCCTTCTCCAACTTCTCTTTTTCTAACTTTTCTCTCTCTGCCATATCCGACTCCTCCAGACGCTTCCGTATGCGCAATTTCCGACCGCATACCTTTCAAAAGTATACGACAGATCCGCCTATATCACAAGAAAGCCCCACGAAAAAAAGACGGCTCTGCCGTCTCTTCCTCTGTACATCAATCAAAAACAAACCGCACATCCCGCTTTGAACGGGAGCCATGAACGTTACCGCGGCAGCCAGCTCGGCGACGGCGATCCCGCATCGCCCGTACGCATTTGCTTAGTGCTGCTGCATTCCTGCCCTGACACGGTTCGCAAAGGTCCGCCGCGCGGGGGCCCTCGCGTCTACGCCGCTTACCGTGGGCTGCTTCACAGCTCTGCACGCCCGAGGCGGGATATCACCCCTGCTATGGCGGACTGCAGGTGCAGGGAACCGCCGTCTCCCCGGCTGTGCGGACTTTCAGTATACGGGAGGCGGCCGTCCTTTGTCAAGATAGGACCGGACTCAGAAGAACTCCGGATCGTAACACCAGAGCTGATGGTAAAAGAGGTACACCATAAAGACCAGCTCGCCGTTTAACAGTTCGGTGTAGGCAAAGGGCATCGGAATTGCTTGTAAAACTAAAGTTTTCAGGAAAATACAGACCAGTGCCGCGAGGCAGAGCTTCAGCGAAAGACGCAAATCGCCGCGGAGCTGCCCCTTGCGGAAGATGCCATACAGACTCAGCGCCAGCATCATATGGTTCAAAAACAGGTTGAACGCCGCAATTTCATGCCTGCCGCCGGTCATATACTGACTCGCGCATTCTGACAGCAACAAAATCTGATAGACAACCGCATATCCGATGCGAAACAAACGAAAGCATCGTTCCGTGCGCTGCATGGGGATTCTCCTTTTACTATTCTTAATTTAACCAGTATTAAGTATAGTATGTCCCCGGAACTTTTGCAAGCATCATCGGAATGATTTGTAAATTTAGTGTTAAATTATCTGTAAATTATCTCTTTATTGTCTATAATTCCCGTTTCTCGCTCTGTTCTGTCTTACGCTTTGCGCGGAGCTCCCGAAAGAAGTCCCTCATGAGTGCGGCACAGGTATCTCCGAGCACACCGGCTTCCACACTGACCTGATGGTTAAAGCGCGGCTCGTCGAGCAAATTCAACACCGATCCCGCGCAGCCTGCCTTCGGATTGGAGGCTCCGTAGACCACCCGCGGAATCCGCGCCTGCACAATGGCACCGGCGCACATGGGGCAGGGCTCCAAGGTCACATAGAGCGTGCAGTCCTCGAGTCGCCAGTCGCCTTCCTTTTTGCAGGCCTTCCGAAGCGCAAAGAGCTCTGCGTGCGCCAGAGTCTGCCGGTCTGTCATGCGCCGGTTATAGCCCCGCGCAATAATTTTTCCCTCTCTCGCAATCACGCAACCGATCGGTGTCTCGCCGAGCGCCCCGGCCTTTGCGGCCTCACGGATTGCCGCCCGCATCAACTGTTCATCCGTCATTTCGCTTTCCCGCTCTCCTTATGATATACTAGTCACAGCGCGGTCTTATGCCGCGCTGTGACTGGAACGTTCATTTTAACACAGCGAGGAAAGCATATGCAGAGAATTCTGGTTTGTGACGATGACCACGAAATCGTCGAGGCAATCAGCATCTACCTCACCGGCGAAGGTTTCAAGGTTCTGCCCGCCTATGACGGTGCAGAGGCGCTGGAAATTATGGAGCACACCCCCGTGGATCTTCTGATTGTCGATGTCATGATGCCCGGTCTGGACGGCATTCGCACCACGAGACAGGTCAGAGAGAAGAGCTCCATCCCGATTATCATTCTCTCCGCGAAATCCGAGGACAATGATAAGATTCTCGGCCTGAACATCGGCGCGGACGACTATCTCACGAAGCCCTTCAATCCGCTGGAGCTCGTGGCGCGCGTCAAGAGTCAACTGCGCCGCTACACGGAGCTCGGCAATGTGGACAGCCGCGACAACATGCATCTCTACACGGTCGGCGATCTCGTGATTAACGACGAGACCAAGGAAGTACAGGTGAGCGGCAACAATGTGAAGCTCACGCCGATTGAGTACAACATTCTCCTCCTGCTCGTCAAAAACGCGGGCAAGGTTTTCTCGATCGACGAGATTTACGAGAAAATCTGGAACGAGGAGGCCATCGGCGCCGACAACACGGTCGCCGTGCACATCCGCCACATCCGCGAGAAAATCGAAATTAATCCGAAGGAACCGCGCTACCTGAAAGTTGTCTGGGGCGTCGGCTATAAGGTGGAAAAGAAGCCATGAAACCGGTCTCACGGGCAGAGAAAGTCTCTTTCTACCAAAAGACTTTTTTGCTCACCCTCCATCTTCTGGCGCTGTTGCTTTTTCTCTCCGGCATCTGCCTTCTCTACGGGAGCTCCGGCTTCCGGGAGGGCTTAAGCTGGGTGAATCCGGAGCACTACGAGGATTCGCCCGCCTTCGAGGCGCTGCTCCGCGACCGCGTCCAACAGCTCCTCGGCTATGTCCGTTACCGTGATGTCTTCGAGACCGACGGAAAATTTGACGCGGACAACGAAGTCTTCTCCTATTCGGACGGCAACGGCGCGGAGAAATTGTTCAGCGTGTCGGATGTCCTGAACTACGCGAAGGAGCACGGCTATTCCTTTGACAACGACTACCGCGTGATACACGACGATGCCGCGCCGGGCGGCGACGGTCAGACCTATCCGATCACCTGGCGCGCCTACCGCGAGACCCAGAAGGCGTCCGGCCCCGGCTCTGCCTTTAAGACCCTGGACACCATGACCCGCGAGGTCATGCAGTGCCTCGGCGACTACTATCGCGGCGTCAAGCTCTTTAACACCGGAAACTCCAATCTCTATTATTTTTTGCAGATTGAGGGGCGGAAGGACTACACCAACCGCCCGGGCTTAACCGATGCACAGGCGCGCTCGTTCGGCCGCTATGCGATTTTCAGTTCCGATAATCCGCTGCCGGACAACAATCTGCCCGAGACGCCGAATAAAATTCGCTCGCTGCTTCTCGACGAAATTTCGAGCCGCACGGCGGAATACCATCTGATTCTCGCGATCGATACCAACTATCCGCTGAAGGATGCCTTTTACCGGGGCGTGCTCGACTACGCCAAGCAGCGCGCACACTACGCCTACGGGCTGGCACTGCTTCTCTCGGGTGCGGGCCTCATGATTGTCAGCTTTCTCCTGCTCTCCGTCCTCTCGGGGCGCAGGGGCAGAGGATCCCGTGAGGTTTTTCTGTTTTCCTTTGACCGCCACCGCTTCGAGAGTAATTTTCTTCTGCTCTCCCTGCTCTGCGCAGTCGCCAATTTCCTGGCAAATCAGATTCTCGCGCGGCTGCTCCGCCTGATTTTGCCCTCCGGATACTGGGCCTTCTCGGAAAAGCTGCTCTTCGCCGCGATTGTCTATCTCTTTTTCCTGATTTTCTACTTCTCGGTGCTCCGCACTTACAAGGCGGGGCAACTCTGGCAGAACAGCTTCCTCCGGGATCTCACGGACAAGCTGAAAAATCGCGCGAAAGATGTGAGCTTTGCTCAGCGCATCACGGTCTACTATCTGATTTTCCTGCTCGCAAATCTCGCCGGCGCAACGAGCGTGACGCTTCTGTTGCACGGGAAATCGCTGAATGCACGACTTGAAGCGCTGTCCCTCGCGCTCCTGCTCTGCATTCTGAATCTCTGGCTCTACCAGCATCTCTATCAGAAACAGGTCGAGAACGATGAGATTGCGAGCGCCATCAGCACGCTGGACGCGGAGCCGGACCGCAGCGAGCGGCTCCTGAATCCCGCGCATTTCCACGGACGCGAGGCGAAACTCGCGACTACAATCAACAACATCAGCAACGGTCTGCAGCGCGCCCTGAATGACAGCGTCCGCTCCGAGCGCATGAAAGCTGAACTGATTACCAATGTGTCGCACGATATCAAGACGCCGCTCACCTCGATTATCAACTACATCGACCTGATTCGGAGAGCTCATCCCTCCGACCCTGCGGTTCAAAAGTATGTCGACATCCTCGAAAAGAAGTCGCAGCATTTAAAGACGCTGACCGAAGATCTCGTGGAAGCAAGCAAGGCTTCGACCGGCAATGTGCAGATCGATCCCGTCAAGATTAACTTTGTGGAGCTGGTCGAGCAGACCAACGGCGAGTTCGAAGAGCGCTTCGAAGAGCGCAGTCTGACACTCATACCGACGCTTCCGACCGAACCGCTCTATATTTTTGCGGACGGTCAGCATCTCTGGCGTGTCCTCGAAAACCTCTACAACAACGCCTGCAAGTACGCGGCCGCAAATTCCCGCATCTACGCGGAAGTCTCGGCGGAGGAGGGCTTTGTGAGCTTCACGCTGAAAAACATTTCGGCGAGCGCCCTGAACATAAGTCCCGAAGAGCTGACCGAGCGCTTTGTGCGCGGCGACCGCTCCCGCACGACCGAAGGCAGCGGCCTGGGTCTCTCGATTGCGAAGTCGCTCACGGAGCTGCAGGGCGGCATGCTGGACATTCAGATTGACGGCGATTACTTCAAGGCCCGCGTGCGGTTCCGCGAGGTCGACGACTGATTCAAAACCAACAAAAAAGCATCCGGAAAACCGGATGCTTTTTTGTTCCGCTGCCTCCGAAGGCTCACTGTATGCTTTGCCAGTAGGAGGCGCCCTCTTTGATTTCTTCCCGGAGCGCTCCCTGCTCTTCGAGATATTTTAAGCAGGCATAGGTCTTAAACCAGATCTGGATGCAGACTTCACGCTCCTTTTCCGTGAGCGGCCTTTGGTAGCGACGGTATGCCATCGCGCCGATATCCCGCAACAGGAGCGGTTCTCCCGCCGCGCGGACAATGTGATACAGATTTTCACAGTGCCGGTGATAGTAGCGTATGGTCTTCTCGACCGCTGTGCGCGGGTTCCGGAAAGGCTCGCCGTGCCCCGGCACAAAGAGATACTCCGAAAACCGGGCAGCCGCCTCGCCGAGCGAAGCGATGTAGGACGAGAGCGCATTCGGAAACTCTCCGATGTTACTCACAATCGGCGCGACCTCCTCGAGAACATGGTCGCCGCTGAAAATAAACTGATGTGCCCGCGAGAAAAAGCCGAGCTCTCCGCGCGTGTGTCCCGGCAATGCCGCAACTTCAAGGCGGTAGTCGCCGACCTCAAGGCAGTCGCCCGGCCGTATCGGCAAATAGGGAAAATCCCAAACCCCTTCATAGCCCTCACTGAAACAGTCGGCGGCCTGCCAAAATGCCTCGTAGGTCTCCCGGTCATAGGTCTCGAGGCCGACCAGGCGAAAGAGTTGCCGCCGTCCTGCCTCGTCCATCAGGAGCGTATTCAGAATCGCGCTCTGATCCATGTCCTCGGGGTTCACGAAAATGCGCGCCCCCTCGGCCGCGAGCGCCCGCGCCTGCCCGAGATGATCCTTGTGGCCGTGCGTAATCAGCACATCCAGACCGTCCGGCAGGAAACCGAGTGTCCGCATGACCTCCCGCAATGCCGTGCCGCAGGACGGATCCGCCTTTTCCGGAAACCCGCAGTCAATCAGCACACTGCGCTCGCCGGAGGCACCGCGAAGAAAGCCGTAATTCAGATGGCGGACGCCGACCATTTCGGTCTCGACCTCCGCCACATAGACGCCCGGAAAAATCTCCCGTATCATCCGAGCACCAGCTTTACCGCACCGTAGATACCGGCGTCGTTGCCGAGTTCCGCGAGTACCACGCGCCCGCGGTTTTGCGAAATCTTCGTGTAGCGGTCGTAGTAGACTTTGATTTTGTCGAGCAGATACGCGCCCGCGCGGGACACGCCGCCGCCGATGATGAAAATTTCCGGATCTATCGTCATGCAGAGCATCGAGATGGTCTCGCCGAGATACTTAGCGACTGTCTCCATGACCTCGTCCGCGAGGCCGTCACCGGCTCTTCCGAGGTCGCAGACATCTTTTGCCGTCAGCTTGTCGCCGAGTGCCCGGAGCCCGCTGTCGCGCGTCTTTTCCTGCGCGAGGCGGCGTCTCGCCTCGCGGACAATGCCGGTGGCGCTCGCAATCTGTTCGAGGCAGCCTACCGCGCCGCAGTTACAGGGCTCTGTCTCTCCGTCGCGGACGTGGATATGGCCCACCTCACCCGCGAGACCGTGTTTTCCGGTCACGATTTCGCCGTTCATAATGACGCCGCCGCCCACACCGGTGCCGAGTGTCAAAAGCACCGCGTTGGCCGCGCCCTCACCGCCGCCGCGCCATGCCTCACCGAGCGCTGCGACATTCGCATCGTTTCCGACCTCGACGCGGATACCGCCGAGCAACTCCGAGAGCTCGCGCGCCGGGTACACTTCCCGCCAGTGCAGATTGACGCCCACCTCGACATAGCCCGTCGGCTGCACGGGACCCGGCACGCCGATTCCCACGCCGATTAACTCCGCCTTGCCCTGAAAGGTCTCTTCCATCGTCTTCCGAATACTATCGGCGATGTCCGGCAGCACATGTGTGCCGTTCTCACTCGTGTCCGTCGGGAACTCCCACTTTTTCAGAATGGTTCCGTCCGGCTGAAACAGGCCGAGCTTAATGCTGGTCCCGCCGACGTCTACACCGATGCCAACTTTCTCCATGGTTCCTTTCCTCCTTTTGGTTTACTTCAATCTGACTTCTTTGATATGCGCCGCGCCGAGCCAGAGATAGCGGTTCCCTCCCGAGAGCCGGACTGCACGCACCAGCGGAAAATCCACGGCGCCGCTGAACTGCTTCGTGCCATTTTGCAAAAAGACAGTCAGCGCATCGCTGCCGATCAGAAAAACCGTGCCCCTGTCCACAAAGGATGAGGTGTAGTGCTCGCTGAAATTCGCATGCATGACTTTGTCGCCGCCGCTGTTGTAGAGCTCAACGCGGTAGGGCTTATTGTCCTGCGCCTCCGCCTCGTTTAAGACAATGGCGACATAGTTCCGGTCAAAGCAGAGCGAACGTATCACTTCCTGCTTCTCGGCGAGCTTCCAGCCCTTCTCAATGCCGTTTTTGCCGACCTGGAAAAAGCATAGCCCGCGCGTGGATGCCGCAAAGGCGCGCCCTTTCTGGAAGTACCGCACCTCCGAGATCAGATTTTCGCCCTCGTAGGGTGTGATGCCGCCTTTCATCTGATCTTCCCGGCCGCTGCCGCCGCTGTCCGAGAAATCGTAGACCACAATTTTTCCCGCGAGCTTGCCGCCCTCCAGATAGGCGACTCCCGCAATCACCTGACTGCCGTCATCCGAGAGATCGAGCGCGGTGAAATAGCCGTCGCCCTCGAGCAAGGCCTTGACGGTGATGTCCAGGACAGAACCGTCCTTCTTATAGAACTGGATATAGCTCGCCGAACTGTCTTCTTCGAGCGTCGCAACGACACCCAACTGCGAAATCGAGGCGCTGTCCAGCGTCCGCTCCGTGCGGCACTCGCCGATTTTTCCGTGCTTCTCGTCGAAAATCTGCAGCGTATTGCCCGAGCGATCCGCAATCACCGCATAGCTCCCGTTCACATCGATGACCGGATCCTTCATCTCAAAGCTGGAGGTCCAGTAGGTGTCGTTCTTTTCGCTGATATAGCTCACGCCGTCTTTCGAATACTTGAGATACCCCTGCTGAAACGGCTCGTAGCCGACCAGACTGCCCTGACTCACATCCTGCTGGTTGATGACGGCATAGGCGTGATACTGCCTGCGCCCGTGATACAGACTGAGCAGCACCAGAAAGAGCAGCAGTCCGATGCCGATCCGGATGAGACCCCGCCAGATTGCGCGCGAGAATTTGGTATCTTCCGCCATACCTTATGACTCCTGCCGGTCCCGATACCGCGCAATGGCCTCGGCGAGATTCGTGACCGTCCCGTTCTCCATGATGTCCTTGAGCGCCGCAATCTTTTCCGCTGTCATAAATTCTTTGCCGAGCATGGGCTCGTACCGCTCCGCGAGGCGCAGTGCCGCCGCCTGGCGCTCTTTCCCGACCTCGGTGAGCGCATGCTGCGCCACCTCGTATTCGCTCTTCTTCTGATTGATGCGCGTCGCCGCTTCGCAGCGCAGTTCTTCTGCGATTTTGTCGGCAGTCTCTGCGTCAAAGATTCGCAGCGCCTCGGCCTTTTTCTGCTGCGTCGCTTCGAGACGCTGCTCGGCCGCCGCAATCTCGTTGTCAAAATCCCCGAGGTTGTAGGGCTCATCGCTCTTATCGCGCTGAATGCTTCGCTTCACACGCCGGAGTTCCCGCACTTTTTCCGCAATCTCGTTCCGCATGCGTCTTCCTTCTTTCAGTGTCTCGAGATAGCGAAGCTTCGACTGCGTGCCGATCACAGTGTAGATGCCGCCGATGAGGACGATGTCCGCGATGTAAATCAGCACCAGCGCCGGGATATGCCGCAGCGAATCCGGCAGCGCCAGGAAATAAATGCCGCAGGGCAGCGCCACAAAAAGGAGGGCGACAAAGAGAAGAATCTGCATCCACTCGCCGAAGTGCTGCGGCCAGTAGAGCGCGTAGTACAGTTTACTCCGGAAAATCCCCGGAACCTGCTGTTTCCGGAAAAGTTCCCGGAGGCGTCTGCCGGTTTCCGCCATCTCCTCTTCGATCGGCGCGGATTCCGCCGCAATGCGCTCCTGTTTGCCGATGTACTTGGCTCTCTCTTTTTTTGACTGCGCGCGCTTTAAGGCCGCCCGCTCCTCCGCAATCTCATCGTCGAAATTTGCGGCGAGCTCCTTCCGGCGGCTCGTCACGGTGCGGTCAATGTTGTCCTTTAAACTCTGCTCCTCGGCCGCCAGTTCCTTCTGCCGCTCTTCTGTCTGCGCCTTTAAATCGGTCTCCTGACCGCGCAGTTTTTCTTCGAGGAGCACAGCCTGCTGCGCCTCCTCCAGGAATTTACCGTAATCTTCCAACCAAAACTCCTTTCTCCCTGCCGCATTGCATTTCTCCGGCGCTTCCGCTACCATAGAAAAAAATTCGCAACCGCGGAGGTACTCCTATGTTTCGTCTCTCCGGAAAATGTGTCCGGCACACTAAAATCATATGCAGCGCTGTCATCAGCGATGAGAGCACCGAGAAAAGTCGCACCGAGAAAGTGCTCGGCGCCGTGAGGGGTCTCGCAACGGAATTTGACCTGCCGTCCCCTCTCTGGCTCGAAAAAAACATCCGGGACTTTCAGCGGCGCGCGCGCACGCGCTTTACCGCCGACAACTTTCTGGAAGCCCTGCCCTTCGACTATCTGGAAATCGAAGTCCTTGAGGAGTGAGCTCAGAGCACTTCGAGCATGCGGAGCGTGAGGGCTAAAAAGTTCCGAATCGCCTGCTCCGTAAAGGCCGGGTAATTTTCCGCCGCTTTCATGTCCGCCTGGTCGGAGATTGCGCGGATTACGAGATAGGGCAAGCCGTAGAGATAGGCCGTGTGCGCAATCGCGGCGCCCTCCATCTCACAGCAGCTGCCGTGAAAGTCGCGGTACAGCTCTTCCTTCTTTTCCCGGCTCGCGACAAAGAGGTCGCCGGACACCACGCGCCCCGTGTGGAGCGTGACGCCGGAAGCGAGTTCTTCTTCACAGGACTTTGCGAGTTCCAAAAGTTTTTGATCCGCCGGAAACGTGCTCGTTTTCATTCTCGGAATCACGCCCTTCTCATAGCCGAACGCCGTGACATCAAAGTCATGCTCCAGGCAATCCGTCGAGAGCACAATGTCACCGAGCTTCACTTCCGGCGCAATGCCGCCCGCAATTCCCGTGTTCAGAATACAGTCCACATGAAAGCGCTCCGCCAAAATACTCGCGGCAACCGCCGCATTGACCTTGCCGATGCCGGAGCAGACCAGCGCAACTTCCTTGCCCGCAATTCTTCCGGTCAGAAAGCGCATACCCGCACAGACTTCCTCCTGTTTCTCCTCGAGCTTTTCGGCGAGCCCCTCCACTTCTTCTTCCATGGCTCCGATCATACCGATTGTCATATTGCCTCCTTTGTCGCCTTGAGATAATGCCCTCCGCAGAGTAGAATACAAGACATAGTTTTCTTCATCTTACCCTGTAAGGAGAGGTTCGTAAATGAAAAAAATCGTTCTGACCGGCGGCGGAACCGCAGGTCATGTCACGCCGAATATTGCCCTGCTCCCGGCTCTCCGCGAGGCGGGCTATGAAGTCCTCTACATCGGCTCCTACGAGGGCATGGAGCGCAAATTAATCGAAGCGACCGGCACGCCCTACCGCGGCATTTCCTCGGGAAAACTGCGCCGCTATTTCGACTGGAAAAACTTCACCGACCCCTTCCGGGTTCTGAAAGGATACGGCGAGGCCAAGGCCATTCTCAGAGACTTCCGGCCGGATCTCATCTTTTCGAAGGGCGGCTATGTCGCCGTGCCCGTGGTGCGCGCCGCAAAGCGCCTCGGCATTCCCGCCGTGATTCACGAGTCGGATATGACACCCGGTCTCGCAAACCGTCTTTCCTACAGCGCAGCGACCAAAATCTGCTGTAACTTCCCCGAGACGCTCTCGCTCCTCCCGAAAGACAAGGCCGTGCTGACCGGCTCTCCGATTCGCGCCGAGCTCCTCTCCGGCAACCGGGAGACCGCCCTCGCGCTGACCGGCTTCTCCGATTCGCGCCCGGTGCTTCTCGTGATTGGCGGCAGTCTCGGTTCCCGCGCGGTCAATGCCGCCGTCCGCGACGCTCTGCCGGACCTTCTGAAGGACTTTCAGGTGCTGCACATCGCGGGCAAAAATAACCTGGACCCGGCGCTTTCCGACACCCCGGGCTACCGCCAGTTTGAGTATGTCTCCGAGGAGCTGAAGGACTACTTTGCGCTCGCCGACATCATGGTGAGCCGCGCCGGCGCCAACGCAATCTGCGAAATTCTCGCGCTCCGGAAGCCCAATGTCCTGATTCCGCTCTCCGCGAAAGCGAGCCGCGGCGACCAGATTTTGAATGCCCGCTCCTACGAAAAACAGGGCTACTCCCGTGTTCTTGAGGAAGAAGCCCTGTCGCGCGATACTTTACTCGCCGCCGTACGGGAGACCTACGCCGACCGCGCGCGCTACCTCGCCGCGATGGAAGCGGGCGGCAGCGCCAATGGCGTGGCTCAGGTCATGTCCGTGCTGAACAGCGTGACTGCCGGTCGCCGGTAAAGCACGACCGCGAGCAGAAAACCGACCAGCAGACCGCCCGCATGCGCCGCGTTGTCAACCCCCTCGGTGAAGAAGCCGCTCAGCAGCATGATGCCCGAGAAAAAAAGAAGGTTGCGGATGCGGAACTCCTCAAAGCGACCGCGGTTTCTGATGAGCACCCAGATCAAGCCGCCGAGCACGGCGAAAACCACGCCCGAGGCACCCGCGCTGAGAACCTTCTGTCCCATAGCTACCTCGACCGCAAGGGAAGCGGCCGAGGCGCCGACAGCCGAAAAGAGGTAAAAGATCAGGTATTTCACATGTCCCAGCGCGTGCTCCAGACTATCGCCGGTCACAAAGAGAACAAACATATTGTTCCCGAGATGCCGTATGCCGAAGTGCAAAAAGGCCGCCGTGAGCAATCTCCAGTACTCCCGCCGCTCCAGAACATAGGGCGTATAGCTTGCGCCGCAGCGAAGCAAAACCTCATCGTCCCGCATGCCGCCGCGCAGCGCCACATAGAGGAACACCAGTATATTCACGAGAATCAGGAAATCCGTAACCGGCGCATTTCGTCTTTTCCCGTACATGGTTTCAAAGCGCCTTGCGTATGCTCTCGGCAGTTGCCTTCAGTTCCTCCGGTTCTGCCTTGCCCGGGGTCCACGCAACCATCTCCGGGCCGTTCTCATAGCGCGGGATAATGTGGATGTGGAAGTGAAATACCGTCTGACCGGCCGCCGTGCCGTTGTTCTGGACAAGGTTAAACCCCGCTGCGCCGAGACCCCGCTGCATCGCCTTGCCGACCTTGCCCGCGAGCGAAAATGCCTCGCCGATTGCCTGTTCCGGCATCTCCGTGATGTTGTCGTAATGTTCTTTCGGCAACACCAGCGCGTGTCCCTTCGATGCGGGACCGAGGTCCAGAATCACGCGGTAACCCTCGTTCTCACAGATCTCCGTCGACGGAATTTCGCCGTTCGCAATCTTGCAAAAAATACAGTCGTCTTTTCTCATCTCAAGCCTCCTCTTCCTGTCTGTAACGCGCAGTGCTGTCTTTACTTTACAGCACCGCGCTTTTTTTGTCCAATTCCGCAGAAGTCCCCCCGCGCACCTGCCTATGCACTTTTCCGCCTGCCGTCTCACCGGTTGTAACGCCCCCTTTCACCGCTTTCCTGTCGCATCGAAAAAAAACAAAATTTTTTTGAAAATCTTCGAACCTTTTTCCCGTTTTGACCGTCCTTATATATGTACGACGAAAGGAGAGCCCATGAAGTCCTTGGAAGTATTCTACGCTTCGCTTCGGGAACAGCTGTCTGAAACGGTTTGTGCCATGCAGGATGCGGGTGATGCCGCGCTCTTCGCAGAGATTGATGCGGCGATTTCGCAGCTCTGCGCCACTCAGTTGCTCTCTGTCAGTGACCGGCTGTATCTCCGCAACTCTCTTTTCAATTCCTTTCGCAGGCTGGACATACTCCAGGAACTCCTCGATCAAAAAGAGGTCACAGAAATCATGGTGAACGGCAAGGACCGGATTTTTGTGGAGCGGCGCGGCAAGGTGGAGCGCTGCGACCTGCATTTTTCAAGCGAAGAGCAGTTGGAGGATATGATTCAGCGCATTGTGAGCCGCGTAAACCGCAGCGTCAATGTCTCGACCCCCATTGCGGATGCGCGCCTCCCCGACGGCAGCCGGGTTCACATCGTGCTGCCGCCGATCTCCCTCGGCGGTCCCGCTGTCACCATTCGAAAATTTCCCGAGCCCATCACGATGGAAACACTGATCGGTTTCGGGACACTGACAGCCGAGGCCGCCGCCTTTCTGAAAAAAGCGGTCGCAGCCGGGTATAACATCTTCATCAGCGGCGGTACCAATTCCGGCAAGACGACCTTTTTAAATGCTCTCTCCGCTTTTATTCCGAAAACCGAACGCGTCATCACGATTGAGGATTCCGCGGAGCTTCAACTCCTCCACATCGAAAATCTGGTGCGCCTCGAAACCCGCAACCGGAATGCCGAAGGAGAGGGACAAATCCGCATTGCCGACCTGATTCGCGCCAGTCTCCGCATGAACCCCGACCGCATCATTGTCGGCGAAGTGCGCGGCGCCGAGGCTCTCGATATGCTACAGGCGATGAATACCGGCCACGACGGCTCACTCTCGACCGGTCATGCCAATTCGGCCGCCGATATGCTGACACGTCTCGAGACTATGGCACTCGGCGGCGCCAATCTCCCGCTCGCTGCGATTCAGCGGCAAATTGCAAGCGCACTGGATCTCATTGTGCACCTCGGCCGACTCCGCGACCGGAGTCGCCGCGTGCTTTCCATCACAGAAATCGGGGGTGTCTCACATGGCGAAATTTCACTGCACGATCTCTTTGCCTTTCAGGAGGAAAAAGAACAGGACGGCTTCCGGGTGCAGGGAGAACTCCGCGCGGTCGGAACTCTCAAGCGCCGCGGAAAGCTCGACGCTGCCGGTCTCGTCCTATGAGCACTACACCCTATCCCCGAGAGAGTATCTCCGGCTTCTGTTCCGCTCCCTTCTCATCACAGGCCTCTTCACCTTTGTCTTTTACCGGAGCCTCCTCTTTTTTCTCTTCCTGCTTCCCCTCGCTTTTCTCTTTCCCTTCACACAGCGAAAGACGCTCGCCGCTATGCGGCGGCGACAACTCCTGCTCGCCTTCCGCGAAGCGCTCTCTCTGCTCGCCTCCTCGCTGAGCGCAGGCTATTCCCTCGAGAACGCACTCCGCGAGAGCCTCGGCGAACTCAGCGTCCTCTACGGACAAAACGCACTCATCGTCCGCGAATTTTCTTATTTACTGCGGCAAATCGGGATGAACATTCCGCCGGAGCAGGCGGTCGATGACTTTGCAAGGCGCAGCGGCCTCGATGACATCAAGACCTTTGCCCGGGTGCTCCGCATCGCGAGAAAGTCCGGCGGCGATCTCGCCGGAATCCTGCGCCGCACCAGCGAGGTGATCGGCGACCGCATCCAGATCAAAGAGGAAATCCTGACTCTCACTGCGGCCCGGCGTTTTGAGCAGCGCGTCATGAACCTCGTACCGCTCTTCATGATTCTCTATGTCGACTTCTCTTCTCCCGGTTTTTTCCGGGTCATGTACGAGACCCTGCTCGGACATCTCGTGATGACCCTCTGCCTTGCGACCTATCTCTTCGCGCTCTACTTGTCACAGCGCATCTCTTCCGTTTCCCTCTAGGAGCAGTCATGCAAAAACGACTTTTCGCCCTGCTGAAGCGCTATCGCGCGCCCTGCCTCTGTCTGGCCGCCGGGCTTGCTCTCTATCTCTTTGCCGCCTTGCGGTACTCTGCCCAAAGTTCTCTCGAATCCGGCGCGCGCCTGCCCAGGAATTCCTACGGCGGTGCCGACAACCGCTATGATCTGGTTGTCGAGGGACTCGGGGACGGCGAGACAGAACTCTGCCTCCCCGTACAGGCGCGTCGCTATACGGACGCCGAATTTGCGGCTGCCGCGGACCGCTGCATGGAAAAGCTGCCGCTTGTCGTCTTAAACGGCAACACCTCGCTCGCGGAAATCCGCGGCCGACTCGACTTCCCCGCCTTTTTCCCGGAAGAAGGTCTCTCGGCGAGCTATCTCTCTTCCGACCCCGCGCTGCTCGACAGCTACGGCAATGTGAATAATGCCGCGCTGACCAGGCCCGCAGAGCTCACACTCACCGTGACGCTCCGCGATACACCGGCGCGCGAGGGACTCCGCTTCCTGTTGCCCCTCACGATACTGCCGCCTGCCATCGATCCGGCGGCGCAGCGCACCAAAGATTTTCTCGCCTATCTGCAAGCGGAGGACAGTCGGCAGTCTGCAGCACCTGAACTCTCCCTTCCCCGGGAATACGAAGGACATGCGCTCCGCTATCGCGAAAAGAAACGCAGCGAGGCGCGCCTCTTCCTTTTGCTCGGCGCTGTCGCCGCGTTGCTGTTTCTCCTGAAAGAACGGCAGGACAGGGAGGACGCCGCCGCTTTGCGGCAGCGGCAGCTCCTACTCGACTACCCTGAGCTCGTGTCCAAGCTCCTCGTGCTGCTCGGCGCAGGAATGAATGCCCGCAACGCCCTGCTCTCGATTGCCGCGGATTACAGCGCCGAACAGCAGAAAAAAGCGGCGCCGCGCGCCGCCTACGAAGAGCTCAAAGGAGCACTGCTTCTGCTCCGCGCGGGCGAAAGCGAGAGCCGCATGTACCGCGCCTTCGGGCGTGCCTGCGGTCTCCGGCAATATATGAAGCTTGCCTCGCTGCTCGAGCAGAACCAGAGAACCGGCGTCGCCGCCCTCCGCACCATCCTTGCGGCCGAGATGACTCTCGCCTGGGAGGAGCGAAAAAATCTGGCGCGGCGTCTCGGCGAAGAAGCCGGAACCAGGCTTCTGCTCCCGCTCTTTCTCATGCTTCTTGTCGTCATGATTGTCATGGTTGTCCCCGCGTTTTTCAGCTTCTCATAAAACAAATTCAGGAGGTTTGTCATGAAACGGTTTGCGACAGGATTTTTTGATTCGGAAGACGGTTTTTCCACGATTGAGCTCATTCTGATTCTCGTGGTCCTCGTGACCCTGGTGGTGCTCTTCAAGGGGCAGGTCATTGCCCTCCTGAATCGCGCCTTTAGCGAGATTAATAACCAGGCCGGCAAGGTCTACTGATGCGGCTCCGCGGCTCGGTCACACTGTTTCTCGCGCTGGTTCTGACTTCCTGCTGCGCCCTCATCTGTGCGTTGCTCGAGAGCGCGCGAACCGCGGGAACCCGCTACTATGCCGCTCTCGCCGCCAATGCTGCCGTGGATTCCCTGCTTTCCCGCTATGACCGCACGCTCTTTGCGCGCTACCGCATCCTCGCCTACCGCTACCCGGGTGACGAGCGATGCGCAGCCGAACTGGATCGCGCCGTGCAGGCGTACCGGCAGGATGCCGGGCGCTATCCCTTTTTCGAAGCGACCATACGTCCGCTCGAAACCGGCTTTCTCGGCGACGGCGGTGCGGTCTGGCTGGAGCAGGAAATGCTCGACTACATGAAGACACAGCCGGGAGACGCTGCGCCGCTCACGGTGTCACTGCTCACGCAGTATCGGCCCGGTCTTACCTTCGCCGAGCATGTGTCCCCGTCCGTGACCGCGCTGTCTCTCCTCTTTGCAGACGCCGCGGAGAGCGAGGCGCTGTATTTCCGGCTGGAGCAGAGCCTTCTGGACGCCGGGCGCGAAAAGGAAGCCGCGACCGCGGCACTCGCAGCCGGCAATCTCCCTGACTTCTCTCAACATGCCGCCGCGCTCTCCGCGGCCCTCAGGCAAACAGAGCTTGCTTCCGCCGACTGCCTGCAGCTCTCCTCGCAACTCACAGACGGCAGCGCACGGTTCGCCTTTTCGGGACAGGCGGAAGAAGCAGTGTTCCTGCCGCTTTACGAGACAGTTTCCGAGACGGCAGCTGCCTTTCGCGCGCGGCGTCCCGAAATTTCCGCGGCCGGG